>JAKACF010000159.1 GCA_021821585.1 Actinomycetes bacterium | reverse complement strand
GATGCCGGACCACTCGTCGTGGGCGAGCGTCGTCTGGGCGAGGAGGGCCACCGGCTCGCCGTCGGGCAGGTCGAGGGTCGCCACGTCCTCCACGGACTCGACGAGCCGGACGGCCTCGGGGGCGACCGCCATGGTCCCGATCGCCTCCTCGTGGCCCTCGTGGCCGACGTAGATGACGGTGTACCCCTTGCGGGCCCGCACCTTCATCTCGTGGTGCACCTTGGTCACGAGCGGGCAGCAGGCGTCGACGACGATGCGCCCCTCCTCGTTGGCCTCCCGCTCCACCTCGGGAGCCGAGCCGTGCGCCGACAGCATGAGGGGTCGCCCGGCCGGCACCTCGGTGACGTCGTCGACGAAGACGACGCCGAGGGCCTCGAAGGCGTCCACGACGATGCGGTTGTGGACGATCTCGTGGTAGCAGTAGACGGGCGGCTCGAAGACGCGGACCATCCACGAGAGGGCCTTGATGGCCATCTCGACGCCCGCGCAGAAGCCTCTCGGCTCCGCGAGCCGCACCGTGTCCACTCGCACCCCGGGGAGGCTATCGGACGGTAGCCTTGGGCTATGCCACTACCGCAGGTGGTGGCCGTGGCCGACCCGTCGCCGGCGTCGCGTGCCGGGCTGTCGCCGGGCGACGAGATCCGCTCGATGAACGGCCAGGTGCCCCGCGACGTCATCGAGTACCAGCTGATCGCCGACGAGCCGCTCGTCGAGCTCGAGGTCGCGCGCGGCGGCGTCGAGCTCTCCATCGTCGTCGAGAAGATGGCTGGGGAGCCGCTCGGGGCCGAGGTCTCCTCGGCGGTCTTCGACCGGGTGCGCACCTGCGACAACCACTGCGAGTTCTGCTTCATCTACCAGCTCCCGAAGGGGATGCGCCGGAGCCTCTACCTGAAGGACGACGACTACCGGCTGTCGTTCCTCTACGGCAACTTCACGACCCTCACCCGCTTCACCGAGGCCGACCTCGAGCGGGTCGTCGACGAGCGCCTCTCGCCCCTCTACGTCTCCATCCACGCCACCGACCCCGAGCTGAGGGCGCGGATGCTGCGCAACAGGAGGGGGGCCGTCAGCCTGCGCTGGCTGCGCGCCCTCCTCGACGCCGGCATCGAGGTCCACGGGCAGGTGGTCGTCTGCCCCGGGGTGAACGACGGCGACGCCCTGCACGACACCCTGGCGGGCGTGATGGACGAGTACCCCGAGCTCGCCAGCGTCGGCGTCGTCCCCCTCGGCGTGAGCCGCTACTCGAACGAGGCGGCCATGCGCCCCCACAGCACCGAGGAGGCGGCCGCCGTCGTCGAGACGGTGGCCGAGTGGCAGGAGCGCTTCTCCTCGGTGCTCGGGCGGCGGATGGTGCACGCCTCCGACGAGTACTACCTCCTCGCCGGGGCGGACTTCCCGCCGGCCGCGCACTACGAGGGCTTTCCCCAGCACGAGAACGGCATCGGCATGGCCCGCAGCCTCGAGGCTGAGCTCGCCAGCGCGACCGGGGGCTCCCGCCCCGTGCGCTCCGGCTTCTTCCAGTGGGTGGAGGGCGCGCCGGCCGAGGGCTACCGGGCCGAGCGGGCGCCGGGCGGCGCCGTGGCGCTCGAGATCGGCCGCCGGGCGGCAAGCCCGGTCGTCGTCACGGGGGAGTACGGCGGGCGCGTCCTCGGCCCGCTGCTCGAGCGGGCGGGCTTCGGGGAGGTCGAGCTGCTCGTGGTGAAGAACGACTTCTTCGGTGGCAACACCGCCGTCACCGGCCTTCTCACCGGGGGCGACGTCGCCCGGGCGCTCGCCGGTGCTCCCGAGGAGCGCCGCTACCTGCTGCCCGACGTCTGCCTCTCGAACGGGCGCTTCCTCGACGGCCTCACGCTCGCCGACCTCCCCCGCTCGGTCGAGGTCGTGGCGACCGACGGGGCCTCGCTGCGCGCCGCGCTCCTCCGGCGGGCGGCCGCGTGAGCACGCCCGTCCCGGCACGCGCCGGCCGGCTCCCCGTCGTCGTCGTCGCCGGACGGCCGAACGTCGGCAAGTCGACCCTCGTCAACCGGATCGCCGGCAGCCAGGTCGCCATCGTCCAGGAGGAGCCCGGGGTGACCCGGGACCGCCTCGAGCTCGAGTGCGAGTGGGCGGGCCGGGACTTCCTCCTCGTCGACACCGGCGGCGTCCTCGAGCGGGGCGACCGCCTCGACGAGAAGGTGAGCGAGCAGTCCCTGCGGGCGGTGGCGGCGGCCGACGTCGTGCTGTTCGTCCTCGACGCCACGACCGGCATCACCGGAGAGGACGCCGACGTCGCCAACCGGCTGCGCAAGGTGGCGGACAAGGTCATCGTCGTCGCCAACAAGGTCGACTCCGAGCGCCGGGAGCTCGACGCCTGGGAGCTCGCCGGCCTCGGCCTCGGCGAGCCGGCGATGGTGAGCGCGCTCCACGGCCGGGGCATGGGCGACCTGCTCGACGACCTCGTCGCACGGCTGCCGGAGCCCGGCGCCGAGCCGGAGAGTGCCGAGGCGGAGGCTCCGGGCGAGGTGCCGGCCACCGCCGTCGCCATCGTCGGCCGGCCGAACGTCGGGAAGTCGACGCTGTTCAACCGCCTCGTCGGTGAGGACCGCTCGATCGTCCACGACATGCCGGGCACCACCCGGGACGCCATCGACACCCTGCTCGAGACCGAGGCGGGGACGCTCCGGCTCGTCGACACCGCCGGCATGCGGAGGAGGGCGAGGGCCGGGGAGGCGCCGGAGTACTACTCCCTCGTCCGCTCGCTGCGGGCGCTCGACCGGGCCGACGTCGCCCTCCTCGTCCTCGACGCCACCGAGGGCGTCACCCACCAGGACCAGCGCCTCGCCGAGCGGGTCGACGCCTCGGGCAGCCCGGTCGTGGTGCTGCTCAACAAGTGGGACCTGCTCGACACCGAGCACCGCCTGGCCGTGAACGACGAGGTGGGCGACAAGCTGGCCTTCCTCGGCTACGCCCCGGTGCTCAGGATCTCGGCGCGGACCGGCCTCGGGGTGTCCCGCCTCATCCCCGTCCTGGCCGAGTCGATCGCCGCCTACCACCGTAGGATCCCGACCGCCCGCCTGAACGAGGCGCTGCGCGCCGCCCAGAGCGCCCATCCCGCCCCCGGCGCTCGTATCCTCTACGGCGTGCAGGGCGCGGTCGACCCCCCGACGGTCACACTGTTCGCCACGAGGCGGCTCCCGCCGCCCTACCTGCGCTACCTCGAGCGCTTCCTGCGCGAGCGCTTCGAGCTCGGGCCGACGCCGATCGACATGCGGGTGAGGGTCCGCGCCGGGCGATGACCTTCGAGCAGCGCATGGCCGAGGCCGGCCAGCGGGCCCTCGAGGGCAACGTCGCCAAGTACGGCGACAAGCTCCGCCAGCAGAACAAGCTCTTCGTCCGGGACCGCCTCGCCCTCCTCCTCGACGAGGGCTCCTTCGTCGAGGACGGCCTGCTGGCGAACGCCCTCGCCGGCGACCTGCCGGCCGACGGGGTCGTCACCGGCCAGGGCCGCGTCGACGGGCGGGCGGTCTGCGTGATGGCGAACGACCCGACGGTGAAGGCCGGCTCGTGGGGCGCGAGGACGGTCGAGAAGATCGTCCGGCTGACCGAGTTCGCCCTCGAGCACGAGCTGCCGGTCTTCTACCTCGTCGACTCGGCCGGGGCCCGCATCACCGACCAGGTGGAGCTCTTCCCCGGGAGGAGGGGAGCGGGGCGCATCTTCTACAACCAGGTGCGCCTGTCGGGGCGGGTCCCCCAGATCTGCTGCCTGTTCGGTCCTTCGGCGGCAGGCGGCGCCTACATCCCCGCCTTCTGCGACGTCGTGTTCATGGTGGAGGGCAACGCCTCGATGTACCTCGGCTCGCCCCGGATGGCCGAGATGGTGGTCGGCGAGCACACCGACTTGGAGGAGATGGGCGGCGCCCGCATGCACGCCACGGTCTCCGGCTGCGGCGACAACCTGTACCCCGACGACGAGTCCGCCGTCGAGGCGGCGAGGGCGTACTTCTCCTACCTCCCCGGCTCCTGGCGCGAGGCCGCCCCCTGGGAGGAGGCGGCCCCTCCCGCCCGGACGCTCGGTCCCGACACCGTCCCGGAGTCGCCGAGCGCCGGCTACGACGTCCGCCAGGTCGTCGAGGGCATCGTCGACGCCGACTCCTTCTTCGAGCTGAAGCCCCTCTTCGCCCCCGAGCTCGTCATCGGCTGGGCCCGCCTCGCCGGACGGGCGATCGGGATCGTGGCCAACAACCCCCTCGTGAAGGGCGGGGTCCTCTTCACCGACTCGGCCGACAAGGCCGCCCGCTTCATCTGGTGCGCCGACGCCTTCAACGTGCCGCTGCTCTTCCTCGCCGACGTGCCCGGCTTCATGATCGGGACCCAGGTCGAGCGGGAGGGGATCATCCGCCACGGCGCCAAGATGATCACGGCCGTCTCGGAGGCGACCGTCCCGAAGATCTCGGTCATCCTCCGCAAGGCGTACGGGGCCGGCCTCTACGCCATGGCGGGTCCTGCCTTCGCCCCCGACGCATGCCTCGCGCTGCCGTCGGCCAAGATCGCGGTGATGGGACCGGAGGCCGCCGTCAACGCCGTCTACGCCAACCGGATCGCCGCCATCGAGGACCCGGCCGAGCGCGACGAGTTCGTGGCGAGCCGCCGGCGGGAGTACGAGGAGGACGTCGATCTGCTGCGGCTCGCCTCCGACCTCGTCATCGACGCCGTCGTCCAGCCCGGCGAGCTTCGTGAGGAGCTCGTCTCCCGCTTCGCCCTCGCCGAGTCGAAGAGCCGCTGGATCACCGACCGCCGCCACGGGGTGCCCCCGGTCTGATGGGCGGACGGAGCGCCTCCGCACCCACGCCCGGCGACGACGAGCGCCGGGAGCAACACCTCAGCGCGCTGGGGGACCGAGAGCCGCCTGAAGGCACACAGGGCGAGGCCGCCGGGAGCGACGCCGAGGAGACGGGGGGAGGCGAGGGCGAGACCCGCCAGGCGCGGGCGCCGTGGCACTTCAAGGTGATCGTCGTCGGCTCGGTCGTCTACCTCGGCTACCGGGCCTACCAGGGCGTCTCCTGGCTGGCCCACCACATCCACTGAGCCGCCACGGAGACGGCCCGCAGCAGCAGGGCTCAGGCGTTGGCGGCGCAGGCGCAGCCGGGTCCGCAGCCGCTGGCCGACGGCATGCTCGGTCCGGAGGAGGCCGCCGTCCCGACCGAGGCGAAGACCGACAGCACCCGGCGCGTCCGGGTGTGGCCGTTCGGGCAGGGAGGCGCCGCCTCGTCGGACTGGCCGACAGACCGCCGCTCCTCGAACACGGCCTCGCACTCGCTGCAGCGGAACTCGTAGATCGGCATCGGCGCGAGCCTACCGGGCTGCCGAAGGAGCGGGCGGCCCCTTGGCTGCTCCGCCCGGCGCGGTAGGCTGAGCACGCCACGGGCTGTGGCGCAGCTTGGTTAGCGCGCTTGACTGGGGGTCAAGAGGTCGCCGGTTCAAATCCGGCCAGCCCGACTGGGAAAGGGAGCTGGGCCTCGGTCGAGAGCTCGGCGCTGTCCCTCGTCACGGGATCTCACGGGCCCGAGTCGGTGCGTCGGCAGGACTCGTCGCACGTCGCAGACCCGGCGAGCTGAGAGAAGTCCTGGAATCGCTTCGTCGACAGTCCAGGGAGCAGCGGCGTGACCTGGAGACTCATACCTCTCGGGCCTCCACAGGCCGGCCGCCTGGCCGCCACTCGGAATGGCCTCTCCACTGACGGCAGATCGACCCGCCAACTCGATGACTGCGGGCACGCCCGGTTGTCGACAGCGTCGTATCCCTCGCCGGAGACGGCGAAGGACGCGGTGCCTCCTCGTCCGAGCAGTACCGTCGGCCACACAGGCGACGATGGGTTGAACCTACGCAGGAACTCGTTGGTCGTGGAGATCGGATGCCCAGCAGCGCTGAACACGGTCAATTCCGGCCATCCACCTAGCTGACACGGAGTGCGGGAGTGGTTCACGACGATGACCGGCTGCTCGAACTCGTTCGACGCCTCCAGGTAGTTCCTTGGCAGCCGCAGGAACAGTTGGGCCGCTTTGCACCTGCCAGCCGTTCGAGCTGCGGAGGACCTCTTCACCGTGGCAGCCGTCGAGGTCCTTGACGCGGTCTCCGGGGACGGGTGCGGGGGGAGAGACGCCGAGGCGGAGCAGGCGGTGGACCCAGCGCCGACAAGCAACAGGATCCCGAGAGCTGCGGCCCGCGTGACACGCAACGGCCTTCGAACTCCGTCTTCCGCTTGCACTCCTACTATGATGTCCCGTCCGATCCGCACCTTGCAGGGACGGTGCCTTGAAGAGCGGATCGGGTGACCACCGGACTCGACCACCCACGAGAGTCGCGATGAGTCGTGCCGGTGAGCGTACGCGAGGTCCTCCAGCCTGAGCGGCCCGGCACGTCACCCGAGCGGGTGGAGTGGTCCGCGACGGTGCGAGGCAGCAATCGTTCGAAGGTCCTCCTCAGTGCGCGAGGTCGCGCGCCCGAAGCCGCGTCCGGGCTATCCGGCAAGCGCCACCTCGATGAGGAAGCCCCGGCGCTCCTTCAGACGGCCGATCACCCGCCATGACGTGAGATCGACGGCGACGACCGCGTCACCACCTCCCCCAGGGCGTGTCTGCAGCATGTAGCCGGTCGCCGTCCTCGGGTTCACCACCAGACCGCTGAACTGTCCCCTGCCGAGGCTCATCGACTTGATCACCCTTCCAGCGGGAAGCGAGATCTCTGCCAACTCCCCGGTCGCTCCCAGCGCGTAGACGTCCGCTCCAGTCCCCGGAACGAGCTCGGTCGGGAAGCGGCCGACCCGCACCCCCCGAAGGTTCGCCCCTGGCGTGGAGGAGATGATCTCCACGACGCCGGCAAGCGGCTCGGCTGCCACGACGGCATGGACAGCTGGCACGTAGACGACATCTGACGCGGGTGAGGCAAGCTGGATCGTCCGAACGACCGTCAGCCGACGCGGATCGATCACGGAGAGCTCTGGGGACAGTCCGGCTACAT
>JAKACF010000158.1 GCA_021821585.1 Actinomycetes bacterium | reverse complement strand
GCCCAGCGCCGGTTGGCGAGCGGGAGGACGTCGTACCAGTCGCCGCCGACCTCGGCGCCGAGCGTGCTCGGGAGGTAGCGCACCGCCAGCTCGTAGCCCGGCGGCTGTTCGAGCTCGGCGGGGAGCAGGCTCGACTGCAGGATGTGGGCCATCTCGTGCTCGCGCTCGTAGCGCCGCTGCTTCTCGACGACCTCGGCTGCCTGCTTGGCGAGCGACTCGGCGAGCAGCAGGTCCTGGCTGCCGATCCGCCGGTCCGGACGGGTCGAGACGATGGTGAGGGCCCCGAGCACCCGGCGACGGCTCTTCAGCGGGACGCTCAGGTAGGACGAGAACCCGAGCGCCTTCACGAGCCGGTAGTGCTCCTCGTCGCGGGTGGTGGAGCGGAGGAAGTCGTCGCTCATCGTGTCCGACCAGATGGAGCGGCCGCTTCGGATGACCGAGACGGCGGGGTGGGAGCCGCCCGGGCGCGGCGTGTACCTGGCGCCGAGCTGCTGGACCTCCACCTGGTGGCGGGGATCGGCGTGCCGGGCGGCCATCCGGACCAAGCCGCCCTCGTCGTGGGCGATGTCGATCAGGCAGATGTCGCCGAGCGCCGGCACCGCGAGCGCGGCGAGGGCGTCGAGCGACTCGGCGAAGCTGGCTGCCTCGCCGAGGATCTGTGAGGCCCGGAGCAGGAAGGCCTGCGAGCGCTCGGCCGCCTGGATGCGGGTGAGGAGCTCCTCCCGCTCCCGTTCTGCCGCCCGACGGCGCTCGTCGGCGCGGATGGCCGCCAGGAACTGGCCGAGCTGATGCCCGATGGCATCGAGCACGTCGCGCAGCTCCTCCCCGGTCTTTCCGGGGTGGAGCGCCTCCAGCTCGACGACGCCGAGCACCTCGCCCTCGCTCCCGAGCAGCGGGAAGGCGAGCAGCTCGAGGGGGTCGAGACCGGTGAACAGGCCGGCGGGCCAGTCGGGCGGGATCTCCGCCCTGGTGTACGAGATCGTGCGCCGCTCGAGCGCGCAGGTGCCGGCGAGCCCCTCACCGAAGGGGAGCTGCAGGGAGCCGCCCTCCACTGCTGCAGCCGCCTCGCCTCCGGGGTCGCCGGCGGAGTCGGGGGAGACCCAGGAGTCGATGCAGGTGAGCCTCCCCTCACTCGCCAGCCACAGGGCCGCCCCCTCCCAGTCCAGGTTCTCGCAGAGGGCGGGCAGCACCCGCCCGACGGCGTTCTGCTCGCCCGTCGCCCCCTCGAGCTCCGCCATGACGCCGAGCATGGCCCTCAGGTAGGCGGCGGCGGTCGCCTCCTTCTCGATCGCGACGGCGTCGGTGACGTCTCGGATGGAGACGATGAGCAGCGGCCCCTGCTCCGGTCCGAGCGGAGCGACCCCGAGGGTGACGTCGACCTCGAACTCGGAGCCGTCGCGTCGCACCGCCACGGTCCGGACGGGGCCCCTTCCGGCGAGAGGCACCCCCTCGAGCTGGAAGAACGGTCCGAGCTCCTCGAGCCGGCCGCGCTCGCGGCGTGCCACGAGATCTGCCAGGCTCCGCTCGAGCAGCTCGCTCACGCGGTAGCGGGAGAGCGCGGCGGCGGCGTCGTTGGCGAAGAGGATGTGCAGATCGCGGTCGACGACGAGGACACCGTCGGCCAGCTGGTTGAGCACCAGCCCGAGGTCGAGCGAGAGGGTCGGCTCTCCGGGCTGGGCCACGGCGTCATTCTGCCGCGGCTCCGCCGGCTGCGCGCCGTCGCAGCGTAGGCTGGCGGACCGGCGCGCTCGGAGGGATGGCAGAGCGGACGAATGCAACGGTCTTGAAAACCGTCGGGTGATGAGCCCCGTGGGTTCGAATCCCACTCCCTCCGCCCATCACTCGCCGCGGCGGGCGACCTCCGGGACGGCAGGGCGCCCTCTCGGGGTCTCTGCGTCACAGGACATCCTCGGAGCCGTCACCCTGCGACCCCGGTGAGGTCGACGGGACCTCGTCGGCGCCCGAGCAGGGTTGTCCAGGGCAGTCCCGACCGGATCCGACCGAATAGGCCGCTGCCCGACAGTTCGGGCCCCGAGGTGGCTGGCTACGCTTTCCGGGTGACCGCGCCAGCGACGCACGCAGAGCAGGCGCCCGCCCGGGCCGCACGAAGCCCGCGGGCCTTCGTGATCTCGCTCGTCCTCGCGCTCGTCCTCGCCGTCGGTTTCGTCGTGTTGGCGGTGAGGGCGGCGAACCGGAGCACGTCCTCGCTCGGCATGAGATCGGCGCTCACCCTCGTCGTCTATCCGCCCGGCAGCCGGCACGCTCCCGCGCCCGTCGCCTTGGCGCGACTCGGCGGCGGCCCCAGCGTGAGGGTCGGCGGGGCAGTCGGCCATCCCACGGTCGTGAACTTCTTCGCCTCTTGGTGCCCGGTCTGCCGACAGGAGCTCGGGACGATCGCTGCGGTGGCCCGCGCCAGCAAGGTGCCCTTCGTCGGGATCGACACCGACGACGACGCCCCGGCCAGCGCGCTGAAGCTGCTGAGAGCCGCAGGTGCGACCTATCCCGTGGGCGTCGGCAAGGCTCCGCTCGCCGAGGCGTACGGGACCACCAACCTGCCGACGACCGCCTTCTTGAACGCCAAGGGCCAGGTCGTCGCCATCTTCCTCGGCGGGGTGAAGAAGGCGGAGCTCACCCACCTCGTGGCGCAGCTGGCAGCCGGCAAGCGCCTCTGAGTCGAGCGCCGTGCGACGGTAACCTTCGCCCGTGCCACTCAGCGTGTCGGAGGCCACCGCGCTGCTCACCGCGCCCGGCCAGCCCTTCGAGGTTGGCGAGGAGGTGATCGACGGCATCGTGACGAGGGTCTGGGCCCACTGCCCGCCGTCGCTGCGGTCCATCCTCGAGCTCTCCCGCGGCCACGGCCAGCAGACCTTCCTCGTCTACGAGGACGAGCGCCTGAGCTTCGAGGAGCACTTCGCCGAGGCGGCCGCATTCGCCACCGCGCTCCACGACCGCTTCGGGGTGCGGCTCGGAGACCGCGTCGCCATCGCCATGCGCAACTTCCCCGAGTGGGTCGTCGCCTTCTGGGCGGCGGCGGCCGTCGGGGCGGTCGTCGTCCCGCTCAACGCCTGGTGGACCGGACCCGAGCTCGCCTACGGCATCGAGGACTCCGGATCCAAGCTCGTCGTCCTCGACCGGGAGCGCCTCGACCGCCTCGGCGACCACCTCGACGGCCTGCGCCGGGCGGGCCTCGGGGACGTCGTCCTCGCCCGGGGCGATGACCCCGCGGGCCAGGGCCGGGAGGCGGCGGCGAGCTCGGAGCGTCCTGCCGCCGGTGTGTGGCGGATGGAGGAGGTGCTGGACGAGCACCGCCGGCCCGTCGCCGAGAGCGAGCTCCCCGACCTCACCGTCTCCCCGGACGACCTGGCGACCATCTTCTACACCTCGGGGACGACCGGTCGGCCGAAGGGCGCCCTCGGTACGCAGCGCAACATCTGCACCAACTTGATGAGCCTCGGCTTCATCAGCGCGAGGGTCCAGCTCACCTCGAGCGAGGAGCACCGGGAGTCCCTCTCGGGAGGCCCCGTCCAGAACTCCTACCTGCTGTCGGTGCCGCTGTTCCACGCCACCGGCTGTCATTCGATCCTCGTCGCCAACACGGCGGCCGGCGGCAAGCTCGTGATGATGCGGCGCTGGAACGCCGAGCGTGCCCTCGAGCTCATCGAGCGGGAGAAGATCACGGTCTTCGGAGGGGTGCCGACGATGGCCTGGCAGGTCATCCAGTCCCCCGAGTTCGAGAGCCGCGACACCTCGAGCGTCCGATCGGTCGCCTACGGAGGGGCCCCGGCTCCGCCCGAGCTGCTCCGGAGGATCAGGGAGCACTTCCCCGCCGGGAGCGCCTCGAACGGCTACGGCCTCACCGAGACGTCGTCGGTGACGACCATGAATTCGGGCGAGGACTACTTCCGAAAGCCCGACTCGGTGGGGCCGCCCGTGCCGGTCGTGGAGATCCGCATCGTCGGTCCGGACGGGGACGACGTGGCGGAGGGTGAGACGGGCGAGCTCCTCATCAAGGGCCCGAACGTCGTGAAGGGCTACTGGAACAAGCCCGAGGCGACGGCCGAGTCGTTCACCGAGGGCTGGCTCCACTCCGGCGACGTCGCCCGCGTCGACGAGGAGGGGTTCGTCTACATCGTCGACCGGGCGAAGGACATGGTGATCCGCGGCGGCGAGAACGTCTACTGCGTCGAGGTCGAGTCGGCCATCTTCGAGCACCCCTCCGTCTCCGACGCGGCGGTCATCGGCGTCCCCCACGACGTCCTCGGCGAGGAGGTCGGTGCCGTCGTCGTGCTGAAGCCGGGCGCCAGCCTCGGCGAGGAGGAGCTGAGGGAGCACCTGGCGGCCCGGATCGCCGGCTTCAAGATCCCGAGCCACGTCTGGTACCTGGAGGAGCAGCTGCCCCGGAACCCGGCCGGCAAGGTGCTGAAGCGCCAGCTGCGCGAGCTGGTGCTCGGGCAGTGACCGGGGTGGACCGGGACCGGCCGCCGGGCTTCTCCACCCGGGCGGTCCACGCCGGCCAGCGGGGCGGACCCGTCCACCAGACCCCCTCCAGCGTGCCGATCTACCAGACCTCCACCTGGCGGTTCGCCTCCGGCGAGGAGTTCGCCGACGTGCTCGCGGGCACCGTGCCGGGGTACGCCTACGGGCGGGGATACGGCAACCCGACGGTCGACGCCTTCGAGGCGGTGGTCGCCTCGCTCGAGGGGACCGAGGCCGCCTACGCCTTCTCCTCGGGGATGTCGGCCGTTCACGGCGTCTCGGTCCTGCTCGCAGCGGCGGGGGACCGGGTGGTGGCGAGCCGGGAGCTGTACGGCGGCACCTACTCGCTGTTTCGAAGCGTGCTGCCGCGCTACGGGATCAGCGTCGAGGAGGTCGACCCCCACGACTTCGACGCCGTCAGGAAGGCGCTTCCCGGGGCGGCCTTCTTCTACGCAGAGACGATCGCCAACCCGCTGTGCACCGTGGCCGATCTCCGCCGGCTCGCCGACGCGTGCCAGGAGGCGGGCGTTCCCTCCGTCGTCGACAACACCTTCGCCTCGCCGTACCTCTGCAACCCGGCGCGCGACGGCATCGACTTCGTCCTGCACTCGGTCACGAAGATGATCGCCGGCCACTCCGACGTCGTCGCCGGGGTCGTCTGCTGCAGCGAGGAGCGCCGCGCGGCTCTCCGCGCCCTCACCCTCGACACCGGTGGAGCGATGCCCCCCTTCGACGCCTGGCTCTGCCTGCGCGGGGTCGAGACCCTCGAGCTCCGCATGGAGCGGATGTGCGAGAACGCCGGCCGGCTGGCCGCCATGCTCGAGGCCCGGCCGGAGGTCTCGGCGGTGCACTATCCCGGTCGTCCCTCCCACCCGCAGCACGAGCTCGCCGCCTCGCTGCTTCGGACCGGCCGGTTCGGCAGCATGCTCTCCTTCGAGGTGCGCGACGGGGCCGAAGCGGCGGCGCGGTGGTGCGAGGCCCTCGAGCTCGCCTGGATCGGGGCGTCGCTCGGCGGCACGCACACCCTCGTCTGCCACCCCGCTTCGACGACCCACCGTCAGGTCCCGCCCGAGGTCCGGCGGGCAAGCGGGCTCTCCGACGGCCTCGTCCGGGTGAGCGCCGGGATCGAGAACGCCGAGGACCTCCTCGAGGACTTCGCGGCCGCCTTCTCCGGCTGAGGACAACCCCGCTATGGGGTGAAGGAGAGCCGGGCGGCGAACGCCTCGAACAGGGCGGGATCGCCGACCGCCTCGACGGCCCCGAGGTCCCCGTCACTCCGTCCGCAGCCGAGGGCGAGGGCGTTCGAGAAGGAGGTGCGCACGAGGAGCGCTGGGTCGCCGTGCGCCGACGGAGCGAGCTCGTAGGCCTCGCCGTCGAGCTCGAGGCGCACGCCCCTCTCGGCGAGAGCGGGCGTCCCGGCCGAGAGGCGGGTCCAGGCCGTCACGATCTGGCGCCTGGCGATGGCGGCCGCCGGGCCGGCGAGGTTGCCAGGACGGCCGGTGGCTCGGCGGACATCCTGCTCGTGGGCGTAGCAGTCGAAGACCCTGATGGTGAGGAAGGCCTTGTAGGGGACCTCCCCGCCGAAGGGGGCGGGCACCAGTTGCTCCGGCGAGAGGTCCCGGGCCCGCAGGTCGGCGAGACGCCGACCCGTGACCTCGAGGAGCTCTTCTCGCAGACGCGCAGGCGGCCGTCCCCTCCGGAAGTCGACGGGGAGCTCCATCGCCTGAGCGAGATCCCCCTTCACGTGAGGGAGATCGGACGGCAGGACGTGGTCGGGCGGCGGATCTCCGAGCGACCACCGCTCGATGGCGATGACGTGGGCGACCTGGTCGGCGACGTCCCAGCCCGGACAGCCGGTGGGGAGGTGCCACTCGTCGTCGGACAGCTCACCGAGCAGTTCGCCGAGGGAGGACCAGGCCTGGACGAGCGCGTCGACCCGGCCGGCGAGGGAGGCGTCCACGAGACGAAGCTAGCGAGCAGGACATGGCGGCGCCGGCGCACCTCCGCCAGCGGGACCTCACGGTCGTGGTCGCCGACGACGGGCCGCCTCCCCGACAGCGCAGGGCCGTCCCGCACGGCCTTGGGGTTCTGCGCCGGCTGCAGGAGTGACTAGTCTGTCCTGCCGGGACCGGCAGCCGCTCGAGACGCACGAGGCACGTCGGGCAGCCCGCCTCCCGTCAGGACCGGGAGTCCATTTCGCCTGGGTAGCTCAGTCGGCAGAGCAACGCACTCGTAATGCGTAGGTCAGGAGTTCGATTCTCCTCCCAGGCTCGCCATGGACGTCACCGAAGTCCGCCCTCGACTTCACCGAAGTGAACGGTGCCGCTCTGCGCCGTGGTGAGTAGACCACGAGGGTGTAACCACCGCGCCCACCGAGGGACACCTGCCCGCCTCGGGACGCGTGTCGCAAGAGCCCTCCGGTAGTCCGCGAGCTGGCCCGCCGAGACGGCGGGGCTCAGTCAGGGGGGACGAAGATCTCCACGCTCTCCTTCCCGCCGACGGGCTCGCCGGCCGCCCGTCTCCGTCGACGCCGACGCCGCTGTCCCT
>JAKACF010000157.1 GCA_021821585.1 Actinomycetes bacterium | reverse complement strand
CCCGCATAGCCGTACTGCAGGTTGAGCGACCACGCCGACAGCAGGTCGATCCCGAAGTAGACGACGAGCGTCGAGATGTAATAGGTGAAAGCTCCCAAGATTGTTCCTTCCGGTCCGCCGACGGCTGCGCCGTCAGACGGTCAGCTCGACCTTTCGCGACGCCGCCGTGAGCACTCCGGACGGCCGGCTCAACAGGACCACGACGAGGACGCCGAAGGCCGCCACCGTCGAGTAGGCCGACCCTCCCGCCGCCGCCACGAGCTCGGTGACGACACCGAGGACGAGGGAGGCGACGATGGCCCCGCCCGGCGAGCCCACCCCGCCGAGGATCGCCGCCGCCAGCACCGACGGCAGGAACAGCGTTCCCGTGTAGGAGTCGACGCTCAGGGCGTTGATGACGAAGACGACGCCGGCGACGCCGCAGAGGAACCCGCTCACGAGCCAGGTCGTGTTGATGATGCGGTCAGTCGGGATCCCGCACGAGCGCGCCAGGCTCGGGTCGACGGCCATGGCACGGAGCGCCTTGCCGAGGCGCGTCAGCTTGAGCATCGCCTCGAGGGCGATGAAGATCCCGATGCCGATGATCACGATCGCCAGCTGGGCGGCGGTGATGCTGATGGCGCCGATGTTGAAGGTCGCCCCCTGGGGGAAGGTCAGCTGGTAGATCTGGTCCCGGGAGATGGCGTCGACGGCGTACTCGATGATGAGCGCCAGGGCGAGCGTCACCATCACCATCTCGAACAGGCGGGTGCCCCGGCGCGCGTAGACCTTGAAGATCGTCTTGCCGATGATGAGCGTGCTGGCGGCCCCGGCGAGCCCTCCGAGCACGAGGCCGATCCAGACGTTGATGCCGGCCGACTCCGCCAGGTAGGCGACGAACCCCCCGACGGTCATGAGGCTGCCGAAGCTCAGGTTGAGCACGTTGGTGAGGCCGAACTGGAGCGTGAAGCCCATGGCGCCGATGGCGATGATGGACGCGGTCACGACCCCGAAGCCGAGTGACTGGACGAAAAGATGCATGTCGCTCCTGTGTCCGCAGACTGCCGACAAGAGGCGGTCGGCCGGGGAGGCTGAGCCTCCCCGGCCGGTCACCTAGCCGAGCTTCTCGATCGCCTGCTCTGTGATGATGCCGAGCACCGTCGGGGTCCCGTTGGCCGAGAGGCTCTCGGCCGCCTCGTTCCCGAAGGAGTTGTGGTACTTGTCGAACAGCACCGGCCCCGAGGCACCGATGTACTGGATCTGCTTGCCTGCAGCCAGTGCGGCCTTGCCCTGGGCGAAGGTGTAGACCTTCTCCTTCCCGGCGCCGGGCGCGGTCACCTTCATGATGTAGTTGTTGTAGACGGACGGAGTCGTGCTCTTCGCCGCCTGCATGGCGAGCGCCTGCACGATGACGCCGTCGTAGAAGGCCTGGGCGTAGGGGTTGCCGAACCACTGCGAGGCGGGGGACGGCACCTTGGACGTCTCGGCCTTCACGCCCTGCACGAACGCCTGGACGGCGGGGCTGGGCTTCGGCGTGCCACCGACGATGGCGGTGTAGTACTTCTGGAAGTTGCTCGCGCCGATTGCGCCCCGGACCGGGTTCAGCCAGCTGTTGGTCACGGTTCCCTGCGTCCCGTAGATCGGCACGAGCTGACCGAGCTGCTTCATCTCGCCGAAGAACGTGGCGGCCGTCGCGCCGTCCGACTCGGTCATGATGACCTGGGGATGGGCGGCGAGCACCTGCTCGACCTCTGCCCGGTACGAGGGCTGGTCAGGGGTGAGCGAGACGTTGGCCACGAGCTTGGCGTGGATCCTGGAGATCCCCTGGAGCACGCCGGGCAGGTCGCCCTGGGAGCCGCTGTCGGTACCGAAGACCGCCGCGATCCGGGTGAAGCCGTGCTTCTGGGCCCACAGGGCCATGGCCTCGCCGTTCGCCGGGTCCGGCGGGACCAGCCGCCAGAAGTACTGGTAGGCGCTGCGGTCGTACTTGGCCTCGCCGGCGGAGCTCATCACGACCATCTTGTTCGAGTTGAACAGCGGGATGAGCGTCGGACCCGAGGTGGTGCCGGCTCCGGTGATCCCGACGAGGTTGCTGGTGGTGGCGAGCAGCTTCTGGGCCGCCGGCAAGGCGTCGGCGGGGTCGCCCCGGGTGTCGACCGTCTCGATGTTGAGCTGGTGGCCGAGGATGCCGCCCGCCTTGTTGATCTCGTACATCGCCGGGTAGACCCCCGAGTCGGTGACGCCGCCCTCGAAGGCATTCGTGCCCGTGTAGGCGATGACGGCGGCTTCGACGACGGGGCCTTTGCCCGAGCCGCCGCCACCCGTCCCGCTGCTGCTGACGTTCGACGTGCCGCAGGCAGCCAGCCCGATTCCCGCGACGAGCGCGAGGCCCACCGCGGTCGATCTCTTCCCTCTCATTGGACTCCCCTTCGTTGAGATTGTGCTGTCCTCTCCCCCGTGTGATGGTCCGCTGTCCCGTGAGCCGCTGCCCCCCCTGGGAGACGGGACGACGTCGGATCGATCTCCATGACCACCGCCTTCGGCTCGGTGAAGAACTCCCGGCTGTATCTGCCTCCTTCCCGACCCACGCCCGAGTCGCCGACCCCGCCGAATGGGGCACGAAGATCCCGGACGAAGAAGCAATTGACCCATACCGTGCCGGCACGGAGCCGTCGGGCGACTCTGTGCCCCCTACTCAGGTTGGTAGTAAAGCACATCGCATTCAAGCCGAACGGAGAATCGTTCGCCAGTCGCACCGCTTCGTCCTCGTCCTCGAAGGAGAGGACCGGGACGATCGGGCCGAAGATCTCCTCCCGGCAGGCTCTGGCGTCGGCCGGGAGGCCGGTGACCACTGTCGGGGCCACGAACCAGCCGTCCCTCCTGCCACCCGTCAGCACCTTGCCGCCGGCGAGCGGCACGTCGTCGAGGTAGGAGGCGACCTTGGCGTGGTGCTGCCGGGACGAGAGCGGACCCACATCGGTCGCCGGGTCCGCCGGGTCGCCGAGGACGAGGGCCTCGGCAGCGGCGATCAGCCGTTCGAGGAACTCGTCGTAGACGGAGGCCTCGACGAAGAGGCGGCTCCCGGCGAGACAGACCTGACCGGCGTTGGAGAAGGCCGCCCTCACGGACCACGAGACGGCGTGGTCGAGATCGGCGTCGGCGAAGACGATGCTCGCCCCCTTGCCGCCGAGCTCGAGGCTGACCGGCGCGAGGTGCGATGCGGCTGCCGCCGCCACGGCCCGGCCGGTCGCCGACTCTCCGGTGAAGGTCACGCGGTCCACCCCGGGGTGCGTCGTGAGGCCCTCGCCCGCCCCGTGCGGACCGAAGCCGTGAAGGACGTTCAGCACGCCGGGCGGGAGGCCGGCCTCGAGGCCGAGGCGGGCGAGCAGGGAGGCCGAGGCGGGCGACTCCTCCGCCGGCTTCAGCACGACGGTGTTGCCCCAGGCGAGCGCGGGAGCGATCTTCCAGCTCTCGAGCATCAGCGGGAAGTTCCAGGGGGAGATGGCGACCACGACTCCGGCTGGGTCGAACCGCTCGTAGGCGTGGTGGCCGGAGTCCATGGGGAAGATCTCGCCGGTCGAGAGGGCGGCGTGGTCGGCGAAGAAGCGGAAGTTGTGGGCCGCCCGGGGGACGTCCCGCTCGAGCATGTCGCTGATGGGCTTGCCCATGTCGCTCGTGTCGGCGAGGGCGAGCTCGTGGCCGTGCTCGACGACGAGGTCGGCGAGGCGGTGGAGGATGGCGCGGCGCTCGGCGGTGCCCATGCGGGGCCACGGCCCTTCGTCGAAGGCCCGCCGGGCGGCCTCCACGGCCCGCTCGGCGTCCTTCTGCTCGCCGAGGGCGACCTCGGCCCACGGCTCCTGGGTCCAGGGGTTGACCGACTCGAAGCGGCCACCGCCGAGGGAGTCGACCTCCTCCCCGCCGATCACATGGCGCACGAGCGTCACGTCGCCTCCCCCCCGACCGTCTGGATCATGATCGAGCCGAGGCTCGAGAAGTCCACCCGGAGGCTCGACCCGGGGGAGAGCTCGACGGCGTCGGTCATCCCGCCGGTGAGCACGACCCATCCCGCCTCGATGGCGACGCCCTCTTTCGCCAGGGCGTTCGCCGCCTCGGCGAGCGCCTCGGCGGGATGGCCCTGGACCGCGGCGCCCGTCGCCGAGTCCACGACCCGGCCGTCGAGCTCGACGAGACACGCCTCGAGGGTGAGATCGAGCGAGTCCGGGACCCGCTTCAGCGGGCCGAGGACGTACCGGGCCGCCGAGGCGTTGTCGGCCACCACGTCGGGCAGCGTGAAGCGGAAGTCCTTGAAGCGGCTGTCGATGACCTCGACCCCGCACCGCACGGCGGCCACGGCGGAGAGCGCCTCGAGCGCCGTCACGCCCGGGCCCGAGAGACGCCGTCCCATCTCGAAGACGATCTCGGGCTCGGCGCGGGGGTGGACCAGCTCGTCCGCCCTGAGCGGCTCGCCGAGGCGGAGCGCCATGGCGTCGGTGAGGAAGGCGGTGATCGGGCGGTCGATGCCCATCCGCTGCTGCTTGGCCCGCGAGGTGAGCCCGAGCTTGAGACCGGTCAGGCGCTCACCCCTGGCGAGGCGGCGCGAGAGCGTGAGCCGCTGGAGCGCCATGGCCGCATCGGCGTCGAGCTCCTTCCAGTGGTCGCTCAAGGGCTCGAGCGCCGTGGCGTTCGCCTCGGCGTCGAGGAGCAGCTCGGCGGCGTCGACCAGGTTCACCGGTCACCGCCCGCCGGTCCGGAGCCGGCGCCGGCCGGGTTGTGCCGGGCCGACAGCTCGATGGCGATGTCGATGAGCATGTCCTCCTGGCCTCCGACGTAGCGGCGGCGGCCGGCCTCGGCCAGCAGCTCGTGGGCTGGGACGTCGTAGCGCCGGCCGGCGCGCTCGGCGTGGAGCAGGAAGCTCGAGTAGACGCCGGTGTGGCCCATGATGATGGCGTTGCGGTCCGCCACCGGCTCACGCTCCATGAAGGGGCGGACCACTTCGTCGGCGGCTGCCAGCACCTTCGGCAGGTCGATGCCGGTCGGCACGCCGAGCCGGTCGAAGACAGCCGTCAGCACCTCCGTGGCGCTGTTTCCCGAGCCGGCTCCGAGCGAGCAGGTGGCGCCGTCGATCTGACGGGCCCCGGCCCGGTAGGCCAGCACGGAGTTGGCCACGCCGAGCCCGAGGTTGTTGTGGCCGTGGAAGCCCACCTCGGCCTCCGAGCCGATCTCGGCCACGAGAGCCGACACCCGGTCCGTGACCTCCTCCAGCACGAGGGCGCCGGCCGAGTCCACCACGTAGACGCACTGGGCACCGGCGTCGACCATGATCCGCGCCTGGTGGGCGAGGCCGTCCGGATCGAGCATGTGCGAGAGCATGAGGAAGCCGACCGTCTCGAGCCCCATGCTCCGGGCGAGCCCGAAGTGCTGGATCGCGATGTCGGCCTCGGTGCAGTGCGTGGCGATCCGCGCGATCGACGCCCCGGCGGAGGCCGCCCGCTCGAGGTCCTCGACGGTGCCCACGCCCGGCAGCATGAGGACGGCGATGCGGGCACGCTCGGCCGTCCCGGCGGCGACGGCCACGAGGTCGAGCTCGGCGACGGCAGAGAAGCCG
This sequence comes from Actinomycetes bacterium, assembly GCA_021821585.1. GTDB lineage: Bacteria > Actinomycetota > Acidimicrobiia > Acidimicrobiales > Bog-793 > JAKACF01. The sequence goes on along the minus strand of JAKACF010000157.1, from coordinate 1,507 downwards.
TAGTTGAACGAGGAGCCGCCGAGCCCGTCGCCGTGGGTCACCTCGATCACCGGGACGCCGGCGGCGTCGAGAGCGGCGACGGTGGCCCGCACCTGGTCGGCCGAGAAGCGGTGCGCCATGGCATGGCTGCCGTCACGCAGCGTCGAGTCGGTGATCCGGACCGGGGCCGCGCCGGTCGCGTCGAGGGTGGTCATCGCACCGCCCCCAGCCGTGCCAGAGCGAGCTCTTCGCCGACCCATGCCGCCGCCGCCGTCATGATGTCGAGGTTGCCGGCGTAGGACGGGAGGTAGTCGGCCCTCCCCTCGACCTCGAGGAAGACGCCCACCCGCTGGTGTCCGTCCCACTCGGGGCGGGGCTCGTCGAACTGGGGGTCCGCCTTCAGGCGGTAGCCGGGCACGAAGCGTTGCACCTTCTCCACCATCTCGAGGATCGACTCGGTGACGGCGGCCCGGTCGGCGCCCTCGTCGAGGGCGCAGAACACCGTGTCCCGCATGACGAGCGGGGGCTCGGCCGGGTTGAGGATGATGATCGCCTTCCCCCGGGCGGCGCCGCCGACGCGCTCGAGGCCGTGAGCGGTCGTCTTGGTGAACTCGTCGATGTTCGCTCTCGTACCGGGCCCGGCAGAGCGGGAGGCGATCGAGGCGACGATCTCGGCGTAGCCGACCGGCGTCACGGCGCTGATGGCGGCCACGATGGGGATCGTCGCCTGCCCGCCACAGGTGATGAGGTTGACGTTCGGGGCATCGAGCTCGTCGGGGAGGTTGACGGCGGGCACGACATAGGGCCCGATGGCGGCCGGGGTGAGGTCGATCGCCTGGATCCCGGCCTCCTTGTAGAGCGGCGCGTTGGCGAGGTGGGCCCGTGCCGAGGTGGCCTCGAAGACGAGCTCGGGGGGCTCCTCACGACCGAGGAGCCATTCGACGCCGCCGGCGGAGGCCTCGAGCCCCTCGCGCCGTGCTCTCGCCAGACCGTCGGAGGACGGGTCGATGCCGACGACGTACCGCAGGTCGACGTGCTCGGAGCGACGGAGCTTCGCCATGAGGTCCGTCCCGATGTTGCCGGTGCCGACGATGGCGGCGAGCACCTTCCCGCTCGTCACGACCTTCTCCCTTCGAACCTGACGGTCACCTGGCCGAGCCCGGCGAAAGAGGCCGAGACGACGTCTCCCGCCACGACCGGCGTGGCGGCCGTGCACGAGCCGGGCATCACGACCGCGCCCGCCTCGATCCCCTCGCCGAAGCTCGCCAGGCGGTTGGCGAGCCAGACGAGGGCGTTGAGCGGGTTGCCGAGGACGGCGCCGGCCGCCCCGGTGGCAGCCAGCGCCCCGTTGCGCCAGACGTTGCAGCCGAGAGGGCGGAGATCGAGACCGTCGATCCGCCGAGGGCAGCCGCCGAGCACCACGCCGCCGGACGAGGCGTTGTCGGCCACGGTGTCGACCAGGCTGATCCGCCAGTCGACGATGCGGCTGTCGATGATCTCGAGCGCCGGCAGGACGAAGTCGACAGCC
>JAKACF010000156.1 GCA_021821585.1 Actinomycetes bacterium | reverse complement strand
CCCCTTCCACCCGCGGCGAGCGGGAGCTCCCGTGCGCCGCTACCCGCCGGCGACCGCCGGCACGATGGAGACCGTGGCGCCGTCGGCCACCTTGGTGTCGAGCCCGTCGAGGTAGCGGACGTCCTCCTCGGCGACGAAGACGTTGACGAAGCGCCGGAGGCCGCCCTGCTCGTCGAGCAGGCGCGCCTCGATGCCCGGATGATCGGCCTCCACCGAGCTGATGAGCTGCCGGACCGTGCCGGCGGGGACGCTCAGCTCGCCGGCGCCGCCGGTGAGGGTCCGGAGCTGGGACGGGACGCGGACGGTGACGCTCACCTCGCCTCTCTCTCGTGGTCGTCGGCGCCCGGTGCGCCGAGGAAGCCGGACCGCCCGAGCGCCTCGGCCACGTCGTCGAGGCGCGGGCGGATGGTGGCGGTCGGGGCGACGGTGTCGCCGAAGGCCTCGACGGTCTTCAGCCCGTTCCCGGTCACGTAGACGACCACCCGCTCGTCGTCCCGGACGACGCCCTCGCGGGCGAGCTTGGCGAGGGTGGCGACGGTGACGCCGCCCGCCGTCTCGGCGAAGATGCCCTCGGTGCGCGCCAGCAGGCGGATGGCCTCCAGCACCTCGGCGTCGCTCACCGACCCGAGGGCGCCGCCGGTCCGGCGGACCACCTCGAGGGCGTACCAGCCGTCGGCCGGGTCGCCGATGGCGAGCGACTTGGCGATGGTGTCGGGCCTGACGGGCCGGACGTGGTCGGCGCCGGCCCGGAAGGCCGTGACCACCGGCGAGCACCCCTCCGGCTGGGCCCCGGAGACCCGGACCGGGCCGGCCGGGTCGTCCTCGTGGCCCTGCCGGGCCGCCACGAGGCCGAGGCGGACGAGCTCCCGGAAGCCCTTGTCGATCTTGGTGAGCTGGCTGCCGGAGGCCACCGGGACCACCACGTGGTCGGGGAGGCGCCACCCGAGCTGCTCGGCCACCTCGAAGGCGAGCGTCTTCGAGCCCTCGGCGTAGTAGGGGCGGACGTTGACGTTGACGAAGGCCCAGTCGGGGTAGTCGCTCGCCAGCTCGGCGCAGAGCCGGTTGACGTCGTCGTAGTTGCCCTCGACCGCCAGCAGCTGGCCGCCGAAGACGGCCGTCGTCAGCACCTTCACCTTCTCGAGGTCGCTCGGGACGAGGACGACCGAGGCGAGCCCGGCCCGCGCCGCATGGGCGGCGACCGAGTTGGCGAGGTTGCCGGTGGAGGCGCACGCCGCCACCTTGAAGCCGAGCTCGCGGGCCTTGGTGAGGGCCACCGAGACGACCCGGTCCTTGAACGAGCCGGTCGGGTTCCTCGTGTCGTCCTTCACCCACAGCTCGCCGAGGCCGAGCTCGGCCGCCAGCCGGTCGGCCCGCACGAGGGGCGTGAAACCGGCACCGAGGCTGACGGGATCGCCCTCGCCGACTGGGAGCAGGTCCCGGTAGCGCCACAGGTTCGGCGGGCCGGCCGCGATCGCCTCTCGCGAGACGGCGGCGGCCATCTCGTCGTAGTCGTAGCTCACCTCGAGCGGGCCGAAGCAGAACTCGCAGGCGTGCAGCGCCTCGGCCGCGTAGGCGCGGCCGCACTCACGACAGGTCAGACCTCGAACGTGACTCACCGTTCCTCCTCATCGATCGGGCATTGGCACCTGTCCCGTCCCGCAGGATCGGAGTGGTTGCCGCGGCGTCAACGGGCCCGTCCCTCGACCGCTCTGGATGATGGGCATCCATCTTAGAGGAGCCCGCCCTGCGACCGCCAGACGGGCATCGCCGGGGCCGCAGGCTCCGCGTCGCCTCCCGGCTCAATAGGGTGGCTGACGATGGGCAGCCTCCTCACGACCCTCGACGACCAGGCGCCGGGCCGCCTCGCCACCTACGCGGCGGCCGACTTCGATGCTTGCGACCTCGCCGCCCGGGCGCGCCGCTGCGGCATGTTCGTGCACGTCGTGATCCCCGCCCGCGACGAGGAGGCGACGATCGGCCCGATCGTCGAGACCCTTCGCCGGCGCCTCGTCGAGGAGGTGGCCCTCGTCGACGACCTCGTCGTCGTCGACGACGGCTCGCGGGACGCGACGGCGCTCGTGGCGGCCGGCGCCGGGGCGCGGGTCGTCGACGGGCCGGGGCTCGGGAAGGGGGAGGCGATGTCCGCCGCCTTCGCCGCCCTCGGCGAGCGGGCGCGCCGACCGGGGAGCCTCGTGGTCTTCCTCGACGGCGACGTCGTCGGCTTCCGGGCCGAGTTCGTCACCGGGCTGGTCGGGCCCCTCCTCGAGGACGAGTCGCTCCTCCTCGTGAAGGCCGCCTACCGCCGCCCGATCGACGGGGCGCCGACCGGCGGCGGGCGGGTGACCGAGCTCGTCGCCAAGCCGGCGCTGTCCCTGCTCGTCCCCGAGCTCGCCGCCCTCTCCCAGCCGCTGGCGGGCGAGACGGCGCTCAGGGGAGCGCTGCTGTCCGAGCTCGACCTCGCCGGCGGGTACGCCGTCGAGATGGCGATGCTCCTCGACACCTACCGCCGCCACGGCCTCTCGGCGCTCGCCGAGGTCGACCTCGGCGAGCGGCGGCACCGCAACCGGAGCCTCGAGGAGCTCGTGCCGCAGGCGCGGGCGGTGCTGGCGGCCGTGCTCGAGCGGTCGGCGCCGCGATGAGCGACCTCGTGGTCGCCGCCAACCGCGGGCCGTTCTCGCTCGCCGAGCGCGAGGACGGATCGATCGAGGCCCGGCCGGGCGGCGGAGGGCTGGCGCCGAGCGTGGCGGCCGCCCTGTCGGCCGCCGGGCGGGAGGCGCTCTGGGTGGCGACCGCCATGACGCCGGCCGAGCACCGGGCGGCCAAGGAGGGCACCCTCGAGACCGGCCAGGCGGGCCTCTCGCTCCGCCTCGTCGAGCTCGACGCCGGCACCTACGCCTCGGCCTACGACGTCATCGCCAACTCGACGCTGTGGTTCCTCTTCCACGGCCTGTTCGACGCCGCACGCCGCCCCGTCTTCGACCAGGCCTGGCGCCAGGCCTGGGAGGCCTTCCGGGAGTACAACGCCGCCTTCGGCGACCGGATCTGCGAGGAGGCCTCCACCGCCGCCACCGTCCTCGTCAACGACTACCACCTGCCGCTCGTCGGCCGGATCCTTGCCGAGCGCCGCCCCGACCTGTCGACGGTCCACTTCACCCACACCCCCTTCGCCAGCGCGGATGAGCTGGCGATGCTGCCCCGCCACGTCCGCCGCGAGCTGATCGACGGCCTGTCGGGCTTCGGCGCCTGCGGGTTCCACACCCCGCGCTGGCAGCACCGCTTCGAGGAGGCGGCCGCCGCGGTCGCCGGGCACGCCCCCGAGACCTTCGCCGCCCCGCTCGGAGCCGACCGGGCCCGCCTCGACGAGGTCGCCGCCTCCCCGGCGTGCGCCGAGCGCCTGGCCGAGCTCGAGGAGCGGGTGGGGGACCGCACCGTCATCGTCCGCAGCGACCGGATGGAGCTCTCGAAGAACCTCCTGCGGGGCTTCCTCGCCTTCGACGCCCTGCTCGAGGAGCGCCCCGAGCTGCGGGGACGGGTCTGCTTCGTCGCCCGCGCCTACGCCAGCCGGGAGGGGCTGGCGGAGTACCTCGCCTACCGGTCCGAGACCGAGCACCTCGCCGCCCTCCTCAACGAGAAGTGGGCGCCGCGATGCGGCGGGGAGCCGCCGATCCTGCTCGACGTCGACGACGACTTCCCCTCGACCGTGGCGGCATTCCGGCGCTACGACGTCCTCCTCGTCAACCCGGTGCGGGACGGCATGAACCTCGTGGCGAAGGAGGGACCCCTCGTCAACGAGCACGACGGGCTGCTCGTCTGCTCCGAGCAGGCGGGCGCCTACGACGAGCTGTCCGACGTGGCCCTCGGGGTGCAGCCCTTCGACGTGACCGACACGGCGGCGGCCCTCGCCCGGGCCCTCGACATGCCGGCCGAGGAGCGGCGCCGGCGCTCGGCCGAGCTCGCCCGCCGTGCCACGCGGGGCGCGCCGGCGTCGTGGCTGGCAGAGGTCCTCTCGCACGCCCGGCCCCAGGGGGACCTCGCCGGGTCGTGACACCGCCGCGGCGGATGGCGGTCCGCCGGGGAGCCCGCCCTCGACCCGCGGCGGGGCGGCGAACGGGACGCCGGCCCGGCTGCATCCCTTCGCTCGAGGTGACGCCGCCAGGCTGAGGGCGGTGCCGGCCCGCCGGGCGGGCCGACTCGACCCGTCTCCGACTCAGGCGAGGCGCGCCGCCAGCGCCTCGAGCAGGGCCAGGCTCTCGTGTGGGCCGGAGAGGACGAGGTCGGCCCGCTCGAGCAGCTCCGGTGGAGCCTCGGCTCCGGCGACCCCGACGCGGGCGACCCCGGCGCCTGCGCGCTCCAGCTCGTCGAGGGCGTCGAAGGCGCGCAGGTCGCCCCGGTCGTCGCCGAGGAAGACCACCGCGGCGAGCCGCCGCCCCCGCTCGCGCACGACGGTGCCCTTGTCGATGCCGAGGGGTGGGACGAGCTCGACGCTCGCCTTGCCCGGCCGCACCTCGAGGCCGGCCCCGGCCGCCAGCTCGAGCGCCAGGGCCGAGGCGGCCGCCCCGGTCCCCTCGGGGTCGCGGGCCCGGCGCCAGTGCAAGGTGAGGGAGAGGACCTTGTCCTCGACGACGAGGCCGGGGATCCCCGCCTCGAGGGCCCGGGCGCGCACCCCCGCCACCACCTCGACGAAAGGCCGGGCGGCCTCGACCGGCTCGACGCCGCCGGGTCCCCAGCGCTCGAGGCCGTGCAGGCCGAACAGCTCGAGGCGCTCGCCCTCGATCGGGGCGAAGTGCCCGGCGAGGAACCCTGCCGGCCGCCCCGAGACGACGGCCACCTCCGCGAGGCGGGTGGCGAGGCGGTGGAGCGCCTCGGCGGCGCCCGGGAGCGGTCGGGCGGCTGCCGGGTCGGGGACGATCGGGGAGAGCGTCCCGTCGAAGTCGCTGAACAGGCCGGCCGGCCCCGGGCCGGAGAGCAGCCCGAGGACATCGTCGATGAGGAGCGCCGGCACGGCCGGGATCCTAGGAGCCGGGTACGAAGACCTCGACGACGTCGGACCCGTCGGAGGTGCCGGCCGCCTCCGAGGCGACGCCCCCGGAGGGGACGCCGAGGGCGGCGGCCACGGCCTCCGCCTGACGGGCCATGCCGCCCGGGTAGCGGACGACCGGCCCGGCGAGCGCGCTCACCCACGACGAGGGGATCGGCGGTTCGCTCACGAGGGCGAAGTGGGCCGCCTCGAGCTCGGCACGGACCTTGGTCGTGCCCGGCGCACCGGCCGGGGCCAGGACGGCCACGCGCACGCCGGTGACCGTCGCCGTCGTCGTCGAGGTGGCGGCGACGACGCTCGAAGGTGGCGACGGGCTCGTCGGGGCGCTCCCCGAGCGGGGCGCCGGAGCGTCCCGGCGCGCCGGCGCGGGGCGGCCGGGCAGGCCGGCGAGGACGCCGATGGCGAGGGCGAGGGCGACCAGGGTCACGAGCCACGCCCGGAAGCGGCGGGGTGGCGGCCCGGCCCCGGCCTCCTCGTCGTGGCGCGCCGTCTCCGGCCGGTTGTCGCCGGCGGTCATGTCTGCCTCACGCCGGGCTCAGCGGGGACGGTGCCACATCGCCGGTCCCGGTTCGAGGCGGGCCCGGCGGCGCTCCTCCCGCCGGCGGCGGAGGCGCTGGATGACGAGTGGGTCGTAGGAGAAGGCCTCGGGCGAGGTGACGAGACGGCGGAGGGCGGCGTAGTAGGCGGCGGGGGAGCAGCCGAGGCGCGCGCGGATCGCCTGCTCCTTCGTCGGCGACTTGAGCCACCACTCCCGCTCCACGTCGAGTACGAGGCGGTCGCGCTCGGTGAGTGCCATGTCGCATCGACAATGCCAACCTGCCCCGGGCAACGCAAGCATTTCCACGCACGGCAACCTCCGCGCAACACGGTCGTCATCTCGCGGCAGCCCCCGGCTGGCAGCCCCCCGGGCCGCGTGGGACCCTTGAACACGGTGGCAGCACCGATCGGGTACGTCGCGGCGTTCGGCGGCGGGGTGATCTCCTTCATCTCGCCGTGCGTCCTGCCCGTCGTGCCCGGATACCTCTCGGTCGTCACCGGCCTCGACCTGTACAGCGCCGAGCAGGGCGGGCGCGGGCACTCGATCCGCATCGTGCGGGAGACGGCCCTGTTCATCCTCGGTTTCGGGGTCGTCTTCGTCCTGCTCGGGATGGCCGCCACCTCGCTCGGGTCGACGCTTCGCAGCAACCAGATCCTGCTCACCCGCATCTCCGGCGCCGTCGTGATCGCCATGGCGCTGTTCCTCGCCGCCTCGCTCGTCGCGAAGGCGCCCTTCCTCTTCCGCGAGGCGCGCTTTCACCCCGACCTGTCGCGCTTCGGTCCCTTCGCCGCTCCCGTCGCCGGTGCCGCCTTCGGCTTCGGCTGGACGCCCTGCCTCGGGCCGATCCTCGCCTCGATCCTGGCGGTGGCGGCGAGCACGAGGGGCGCCGCCACCGGTGCCGGCCTGCTCGCCGCCTACACCCTCGGGCTCGGCGTCCCCTTCCTCGTCGTCGGCCTCGCCTTCGGGCGCCTCACCGGCGCCATCGCGTTCATCCGCCGCCGTTCGGCGGGGATCATGCTCGCCTCCATCGCCCTCCTCGCGCTCTTCGGCGTGCTGCTCGTGATGAACCAGCTGACCTGGGTCACCACCCAGCTCGAGACCGTGATGAAGGATGTCGGACTGGGAAGGTTGGTGAACATCGGATGACGGCTCACGCGAGCGACCCGCACGGGGCGAGCGCCGAGGCGGCCTCGCGCTCGGCCTCGGAGACGGCCAGGCTGCTCGCCGCCGGCGAGACGACCTCGGTCGAGCTCGTCACCGCCCTTGTCGAGCGCATCGAGGCGATCGACTCGGCGGGGCCGAGGCTGTCGGCCGTGCTCGAGGTGGCGCCGGACGCCCTCGAGGCCGCCGCCCGGCGCGACGCCGAGCGGACCGCCGGCCGGCTCCGGGGACCGCTGCACGGGATCCCCGTTCTGTTGAAGGACAACATCGACACCGCCGCCCCGAGCCACACGACGGCGGGCTCCCTCGTCTTCGGCGGTTCCTCCCCGGGCGCCGACGCCACCCTCGTGGCGGCC
>JAKACF010000155.1 GCA_021821585.1 Actinomycetes bacterium | reverse complement strand
TCACGGTCATGTCGTAGCGCCGGCGACGGCTGGCCCGCCTGCCCTCGCCGGCACGGTAGACGAGGTCCGATCCCCAGATCACACCGACGTAGTCGAACTCGAAGCCATGGGCCGTGTAGAGGGCGCCCTGCGGGTGCTCGTGGCCTGGGGTTCAGGTACAAGACGATGCTCGTCTGGTACGAGGTCCGCGCCGACGGCGGGAGCGGCCGGCGTGGAGTGGGCATCTACTTCCGCCAATTCACGGAGCCGGTTCTCTTCGACGTCCGGGGCCATCGCCGCATGCCCGCACCGGGCGTCGACAGGTGAACCTGCTGGCTGGGTGGAGGGAGGGCGTCTGGACGTTGGGGGCTTGATCGTACAGACAATCGGCGTACACTCGTTCCATGGCCGAGAAGACCGAGCGCCTGAACCTCCGGCTCACCCCAGAGCAGGACATCATCGTGCGCGCGGCTGCGGAGCAGCGTGGGGAGTCGGTCTCGACCTACGTGATCCGCCATGCAGTGGAGAGCGCCGAGACGGACCTCGCTGATCGGCGGGTCTTCGTCCTTGACGATGCCCGCTTCCGTGAGCTCGAGGCGATGCTCGGCGCTCCGCCCATCGGTCGCCCTCACCTCGCCAAGCTCTTGGAGAACCCCTCGGTCCTCGAGGGGTAGATGCCGCCGTACGCGGGGCCGGTCCTGCTCACCGGCGAGCACTTCACCACCAGCTTCGACAGCGGCAAGCCGTCGCTCGACGCCTGGCTTCAGCGCCGAGCGCTCGGTAACCAGCGATCTGGAGCTTCCCGGACCTGGGTGGTCTGCTCGGATGGGCCCGAGGTCGTCGCCTTCTACGCGTCGGCCGTGGCCTCGATCCTCCGGGGAGCAGCGACAGGCCGAGCGGCTCGCAGCCAGCCAGAGGAGATCCCTGCGGTCCTCCTCGCTCGCCTCGCCGTCGATCGAAAGCACCAGAGACATCGGCTTGGCCAAGCCCTGCTGAAGCACTTCATCGAGAAGGCACTCGAGGCGTCCGAGATTGTCGGCGTACGCCTGCTGCTTGTCCACGCGCTCGATGACGAGGCCGCGGGGTTCTACCGACATTTCGGCTTCGACGCCTCGCCGATCGACGAGCGGACCCTCATGGTCCCAATCTCTGACCTCCGGACGGGCTGAGCACGACCTTGCTCGCCTTGTCGGCCACCCAAAGGGATAGCCCCTGCTCCACGAGTGCTTCGACAGCCGGGTGCTCGACGAGAGGAAGCGTCAAGAATTGTGGATCGGCCCGACCCGCTCGCTACGCGGCGGCCTCCCCTTCCTGCGCCTCGTTCTCGACCAGCACCCCCTTTGGGAACGTCGCTCCTGCACGAACGAGGGCGACGAGGTGTGCCCCGTTGACGCAGCACCAGCGGTCCTCGGCGGCCTCGATCAGCTTGAAGGCCATGGCGATGGGAGTGATGGGGTCGATCCGAGCGCTGGCGAAAAAGCACAAGGTCCACCGACGGGTGGTGCGCCAGGCGTTGGCTTCGGCCGTGCCGCCCCCGCGCAAGGAGACCGCCCGCCGGTCGCTGGTGATGGATCCCTACGAAGACACGATCCGGGCGTGGCTGATCGCCGACAGGGGTGTGCCGCGAAAGCAGCGCCACGGTGCTCCTTCGGCTGCGCTTGGGGAGCGGCGCCTCAGAGACTGCTCCGAGCTGCTCGACGACTTCGCGGAACGCGTCTGTCAGGCCCGTGAGCGTCCGTGAGCACGACGACCGATACGGCCGCCGGGCGCCGCCAGGTCCTGCCTGTCTACGGGGCGGGCTTCGTCACCGCCTTCGGCGCCCATGCGGTGGCCGCCAACCTCGGCGCCTTCGCGCTCGGTCACCACGATTCGCTCTTGGAGCTCGGTCTTGTCCTTGGCGTCTACGACGCCGCCGAGGTCGTCCTGAAGCCGGTCTTCGGCACGCTCGTCGACCGCCGAGGGGCGAAGAAGGTGATGGTGGGCGGGCTTGTCGCCTTCGGCCTCGCTTCGGCGGCCTTCGTTGCTGGCGGCGACCCGAACCTCCTCGGCGCCGCCCGCCTGGCCCAAGGGGCGGCCGCGGCGGCCTTCTCGCCCGCGGCCGGCGCGGCGATCGCGAGCCTCGGCGGCACGAAGCGCACCGGTCGGCTCTTCGGCGGCTACGGAGGTGCCAAGGGCATCGGGTACCTCCTCGGCCCGGTGGTCGGCGGGGCGCTCGTGGTGTCCGGTGGCTATCGGCTGCTCTTCGCCGTGCTCGGAGCGGTCGCCCTCCTTGCTGCCATCGCCGTCTCGCGCCTGATCCCGGAGATGGCTCCCCTTCCGCGGCGGCGCTCGGGACTGGTCCAGCTCGTCCACCAGTTCAGCCAGCCGACGTTCCTCCAGCCGGTCTTGCTCCTCGGGGCGGGCACTGCCGCCCTCTCGGCGGGGGTCGGCTTCCTCCCCGTCCTCGGCTACCGCCACCACCTGGATGCGGTCGCGACCGGGGCCCTCGTCTCCCTCCTGGCCGCCACCGCCGCGCTGCTCCAGCCCTGGGCCGGGCGCCGGCTCGATCGTGGACGACTCCATCCGGCCTTTGCCGCCGGCGGGCTCCTCGCCTGCGCCGCGGGCTTCGCCCTCGTCGCCGGCCTCACGTCACCGCTCGCCATGGCGGCGGCCGCCGTCGCGATCGGAGCCGGAGTCGCTGCCGTCACGCCGCTCGGCTTCGCCCGGCTCGCCGCCACGGCACCCCCCGACCGCCTCGGCCAGACCATGGGCGCCGGTGAGGTCGGCCGGGAGCTGGGCGATGCAGGCGGGCCGGCGCTCGTCGGGGCATTCGGCACCTTCGGCCTCGGCGCCGGGCTCGCCGCCATCGCCGCGGCGCTTCTCGCCTGCGCCGCGCTCGCCCTGCCGCGGGTGGGTGTGCAGGACCCCGGAGATGTCGCGGCGGGATCGACATGATGCTTTCGCGTCGAGCCTCGGCCGCTTGCGGCTGACCCTCTCGGCCGGCGAAGCGGCCCACTCGATCCAAGGGGGCTTCCGTGGGGCCACGAGTCCGCTCAGCTTCCGGTATCGATGACGTGGCACACGAGCCGGGGATCACACGAGCGGGGGTCGAGACGTTCGGCGCGCCGTGCCAGGGCGCGCAGCTCGCCGCGAAGGACCTCGAGCTCGGCGATTCGCTCGTCGAGCTCGGCGGCCCGGGCCCCGATGAGCTCGGCAACGAAGCGACAGGGCGTCTCTCCCCGGTCCCGAAGCGCGATGACCTCGCGGATCTCGCCCAAGCGCAGCCCCACCGCCTGCGCGGCGCGCACGAACCGGTAGCGGTCAGGCGCGTCCTCGCCGTAGAGGCGGTAGCCCGACCCGCTCCTCTCAGTTGGCGTGAGCACGCCGATGCGGTCGTAGTAGCGGATCGTCTTCACCGACGTGCCCACTCGCTCGGCCAGCTCGCCGATCCTCATCGCCACCTTGTCGACCTTACCGTCTTGACTCTCCCCTGCAGAGGAGGGTTTACGGTCCCGCCATGGTCCGCCACATCACGATCCAACACGTCCCGGAGTGCCCGAACGTCGCGCTCGCCTGTGAGCGCCTGGCCGAGGTCCTGCGCCGGCTCGGCGATCCGCTCGTCGAGGTGTCGACCGAGGAGATCGCCGACCCCGCCGACGCGTCCCGTTGCGCCTTCCCTGGCTCGCCGACCATCCTCTTCGACGGCAGCGACCCGTTCTGCGCCACCCGGGCTACCCCAGCGTTCGCGTGCCGTACCTATCGCACCGAGGCCGGCTTCGAGGGGGCGCCGTCGGTGGACCAGCTGCTGGCGGTGCTGAGCGCCGCCAGCACCAGAAGTCCTACCTGAACGGCCGCTGCCGGGAGCGCGTTCACGGGCCTTTCGCTTGCGCATCGCTCTTCAGGCCAGCGAGCGCGACGAAGCCCGCACCGGAGGCGACGCCGCGTCGTACGGACTCGGCGACGGGGGTGTCGGACGGCGCCTGCATGAGGGTCGAGCGGCTCTCGACGATCTTGAAACCGGCCGCCACGAGCATGCGGCGGTGGACGTCGATCGAGAGAAGGCGGGCATGGCGGTAGAAGGGATGTCCGGCGCGCCCCTTCTCCGCATACGAGCGGCCCCATGCGCTGTCCGAGGGGACGAGACCGAGGTCGAGACGACCGCCGGGGCGGAGGACCCGAGCGGCCTCGGCGAGCACACCCGCGGGGTCGTCGGCGAAGCAGAGCGTCACGACGAGGACGACGGCGCCGAAGCAGCCGTCCGGGAACGGGAGCGCCCTGCCGCTGCCTCGCACCACGAGCACGCCGCGTGAAGACGCGAGGCGCAACGGCGCCTCTGCCGGATCGATGCCCACCTCCACGCCGAGCGCGGCCGCAAAGCGCCCCGAGCCGACGCCGACCTCGAGGCGAGGGCAGGCCGTGCCGGTGAGCAACGGCCCGAGGGCGGCGAGCTCGAGGTCGAACAGCACCCGTCCGGCCGCCGTGTCGTACCAGGCGTCGTAGCGATCGGCGAGGTGGTCGTGCACCCCAAGCGCATCGAGCTGCTCGACCTGCTCTGCCAGACCGAGCGCAGTGTGGAGGCGCTTGCGGCGGCGACGGGCCTCAAGCTCACGACGGCCTCGGCGCACCTCCAGGTGATGCGCCAGGCTCGCCTCGTCGAGACCCGCCGTGAGGGGACACGCGTCTACTACCGCGCCGCGGGCGAGGAGGTCTGCCGCTTCGTTGGCGCCCTCAACGACCTCGCCCGGGCGCGCCTCGCCGAGGTCGACCAGATCCTCCGCTCGCTCGGCACCGACGCCGCGGGCGCCGAGCGGGTCAGCCGGGACGAGCTGCTCGCCCGCGTGCAGGCCGGTGAGGTCGTCGTGCTCGACGTGCGGCCCGAGGAGGAGTACGCGGCCGGCCACATCCCCGGCGCGCGCTCGCTCCCCCTCGAGCACCTCGAGGCCCGCCTCGACGAGCTCGACCCCGGCCTCGAGGTCGTCGCCTACTGCCGAGGGCCGCTCTGCCTGCTCGCCCCTGAAGCCGTCGCGCGGCTGCGGGCCCGGGGGCGTAGGGCGCGCTGTCTGGAGCAGGGCCTCCCCGAGTGGCGTCAAGCGGGCTTGCCCGTCGAGGAGGGCTTCGCCACGCTCGGGGGCGCGACCACCATCGCCGGCATGCGCCGCTCGCCCGGCGCCGGGGGCGCGTCGCCTGCGACCGAGCGGCGACCATGACCGGCGAGGCGCTGTCTCGCGTCGTCTACCTCGACCACAACGCTACGACGCCGGTCGCGCCCGAGGTGGCCGATGCCATGGAGCCCTACCTACGCGCCGAGTTCGGCAACCCCTCGAGCGACCATGAGCTCGGACGGCGCGCCCGCCAGGCGGTCGAGGAGGCACGTGCGCACGTCGCCGCCCTCGTCGGCGCGGATCCCGAGGAGGTCGTCTTCACCTCGGGCGGCACCGAGTCGAACAACCTCGCCATCCGCGGCATCGCGGCGAGGGCACCGGCCGGACGACGCCGCATCGTCACCTCCAGCGTCGAGCACCCGGCGACCACCGCGCCGTTGGCGCACCTGGAGGCCTCGGGATGGACGCTCACGCGCCTTGCGGTGACGGACTCGGGGACGCTCGATCTCGACGCCGCTGTGGCTGTGCTCGGTGAGGACGGGGCCCTTGTGAGCGTGATGCTCGCCCAGAACGAGACCGGCGCGCTCTTCCCCGTAGCGCAGCTTGCGGCGGCCGCCCGCGTGCATGGGGCGCTCGTGCATAGCGACGCTGCCCAGGCGATCGGCAAGATCCCCGTCTCGGTCGGGGATCTCGGGGTCGACCTGCTGTCGATCGCCGGCCACAAGTGCTACGGCCCGAAGGGCATCGGCGCCCTCTACGTGCGGCGTGGCACGCCGCTCTCGCCGCTCGTGCTTGGCGCCGGCCAGGAGGGCGGCCTGCGGCCCGGGACCGAGAACGTGGCAGGCATCGCCGGTCTCGGCGCAGCCGCCCGGCTGGCGCAAGGCCGCCTCTCGACCGACGCTCCTCGCATCGCCGGTCTGCGAGACGAGCTGTGGGCGGCGCTCTCGGCCACGGTGCCCGGGATCCGCCGGCACACCCCGGAAGAGGCCTGCCTGCCGAACACGCTGCTCGTGTCGTTCCCCGGCGTCCTCGGCGCGGACGTCCTCGCGCAAGCTCCCCTGGTCGCGGCCTCCACCGGGTCGGCGTGCCACGCCGGCGAGCACACCCCGAGCGCCACTCTCCCCGCAGAACGTTGGATGAGGCGACCGACTGGACGATCTGGGCCGACAAGGTGGTGAGCTTCTGATGGGCGCCGTGCGCATCGTGATCGTCGGCGGCTCGTTCGGCGGGCTGACCGCCGCCTACGAGCTGCGCCGGCACCTCTCCCCCGAGCGCGCCGAGATCACCCTTGTCGCCAAGGACGACGAGTTCCGGTTCGTCCCTTCCTTCCCGTGGGTGGCGATGGGGAGGCGGCGTCTCGAGCAGATCTCCTTTCCCCTCGCCGGACCGCTTGTCGCGAAGAAGGTCCGCTTCGCAAGAGCGACCGTCACCCACATCGACACGGGCGCCAAGGTCGTCTCGACCGGGGCCGACGAGCACCCCTACGACTTCCTCGTCGTCGCCACCGGGCACCGCAGCGCGAACGAGGCCGTCCCCGGCCTTGGGCCCTTCGACGGCCCCGGCCACTCGCCGATGTCGGCGAAAGAGACCGAAGAGTTCGCCCGAGCGATCCGGGGCCTGCTCGCGGACCCGGGCCCCGTCGTCGTCGGCGCCGCCCCCGGGGCGAGCTGCATCGGTCCGGTCTACGAGGTCGCCTTCGAGCTCGACCACCTGCTGCGCCGCCGCGGGCTTCGCCACCAGGTCCCGATGACGTTCCTCACCCCCGAGCCGTACCTCGGCCACATGGGCATGGGCGGCGCCGGCACGATCCGCCAGCTCCTCGAGGGCGCCCTCGAGGAGCGCGACATCGGCTACCGCACGAGCGTCGCCATCACGAGGATCACCGACGAGGCCGTCGAGACGGCCGACGCAGCCCCAACGCCCTCGGTGTGCTCGATCGTCGTCCCGCCGCTCGCCGGCGTCGAGGCGGTCGCTGCGAGCGAAGGGCTCACGAACCCGAAGGGCTTCGTGCCCGTCGACGACCACTACCGCCACCTTCACGCGGATGGCGTCTACGCGGTCGGCGTCGCCGTCGCCCTGCCCCCGGTCGGGGAGACCCCCGTGCCGGTCAACTTCCCGAAGACCGGCCACATGACCGAGCAGATGGCGCGCCTCGCCGCTGCCGATCTCGCGGCGCGCC
>JAKACF010000154.1 GCA_021821585.1 Actinomycetes bacterium | reverse complement strand
CCCAGTCCTCGGCAGGCCGACCGGAATGTGGCATAGGTCCCTTCCGCTCGGAGGACCGGGCACCCAGGCTTGTCCTATGGGACGCAGACTGAGTGTGTTGGCGGCTGCCGCCGGTGCGTACGCATGCTGGCTGAGGCCGCGCCTCATGGGCTGGGGTGCGACCGACGAGGAGCTGGCGGCGCCGTACCCCGGCGAGGAGCTCGTTCCCGACGGAGAGCGTGGTGCGACCATGGCGGTCACCATCGACGCCCCACCCGGCAAGGTCTGGCCGTGGCTCGTCCAGATGGGCTGGGACCGCGGGGGGTGGTACTCGTGGGACCTGCTCGACAACGCCGGCCGTCCGAGCGCCGACAGGGTGCACCCGGAGTGGCAGGACCTCTCCCTCGGGGACTACGTCCAGGCATGGTCGCCGGCGACCCGCACCGGCGTCGACGCCTGGGAGGTCGCCGCACTCGTCCCCGAACGGTTCCTCGGGCTCCGGGGACTGACGGACCTGCGTGGCCGGAATCTCGACCCGCGCCACCCACGGCCCGCTGCCTACGTCGAGGGCCTCTGGGGCTTCCAACTGAAGGCGCTCCCGGGCGAGCGCACCCGCCTCGTCATCGGCGGCTACCAGGCGGTGCGCCCCCGATGGCTCCAGCAGGTCGTCTTCTACTGGTTCTACATCCCGGTCGTGTGGATCATGCAGGCCCGCACCCTGGCGGTGCTGAAGCGCAACGTCGAGCGCCAGACAGCCCCGCCGGTCGTCGAGGTGCCGCCCGCTGCCTGATCCTCCGGGCTGAGAGCGCCGCGACGCCCGGGCGGCCTCCCGTCGGGCAGCCTCGAGGGACCTCGTGGCGCGGCACATCCAACAGGCGCGAGCGCGTGTGCCACGCACCCGACCGCCGCCGGCGGGAGGAGGCGGTCAGTCCGATCGACGGCGCCCGCCGCACTGCTCACTCGGCCGGTGCGTGCTCCCGAAGCTGTGCGATCTCTTCCTTCACGTCCGCGATCTCGGTCTCGAGATCCCTCAGGTGAGCCTCGAGGTCCTCCACTCTCAGCCGTCTCGGTCCGGGTCCGCGCATGTAGCCGGGACCGTATCCCGGGCCGTATCCATAGCCCGGGCCGTAGCCGTATCCCGGGTGCCCGTGCCAATGCCCCCATCGATGCCACTGCCCGTGGCCACACCAGCAGCCCATCGTCCACCTCCTTGCGGTGATCCGACGCCGACGATACGGATGCCGGACTGCGACCAGTAGGGGCGAAGGTCACTCGCCGCCGGGCCCGGAGACGTCGAGCCATCCGCAGCCGGCCCTCATGCGGTCGTCCGCTCCAGCGGGCTGGGTCTAGTGGGAGGCGGCGACCCTGCTCGCCAGCATCTGCGCCCGCTCGACGAGCGGACGGCAGCCGAGGCCGGTAGCGAGCACCCGGGCCTCCTCGATCATCGCATCACCGGCGCCCGGCTCTCCTCGCCGGTGCAGGAAGTCCGCCCAGTCGAGCAGGCCGTTCGCCAGCCGGTAGGGGCTGTCGGTCCTACGCAGAGCGGCGACGGCGTCCTGGTAGGCGGCCGCGGCGTCCACCTCGCTCTCGAGGTCAGCCCTGCGGGCGGCAGCGAGCTCCCGCTCCCCCCGGAGCTGCGGAGGCAGGTGGCCCGGATGCTGCGCGTCGATGAAGGCGATCAGCTCGTCGAGGACCTCGACGTGGCCGAGGTCCGCCGCCAGCCTGACGGCGAGGGGCCAGGCCCAGCGGATGGTCTCGTGACGGACGCCGATCCCCCCGGACGCCTCGAGCACCTTGCGGGCGTGCGCAAGAGCACGCTCGGGGTCACGAGCGGCCATGACGGCAGCAGCAACGAGGTCCGCCGTCGCCCGCGTCTGGAGGTTCTCGATCCCGGCGGTCGGTTCTGCCAGGTAGGAGCTGGCGTCGGTCGGGTCCCCCCGCAGGGCGGAGGCGAACACGAGTATCCCGGCCGCCGGTTCGCCGAGCCCGTCGCTCTCGACGCCGTGTCGCAGGACGGTGACCGCCTCGTCCCACTGGCCGAGCTCCATGAGGGCGACGCTGAGGTTCACGGTCGCGAAGTTCATGGCGTCAGCCGCGCCGACACGGCGGGCGTGCTCGAGGGCCACCCGGGCGACCTCGGCTGAGCTGCGCGGGTCGAACCCGGCCTGGACGTCGGAGAGGTTGAGAAGGACGCGGCTGAGGTCGGCGGTGGCGCCGGCGCGCTCGGCGAGCTGGGCGGCCTCGCGGAGGTAGGCGGTCGCTTCTGCCGTCTCGGTCCGCATCCCGTGGAAGACCCCGCGGAGCATGAGCAGTCTGCCGAGTGGTCCGTCGCCGACGACGAGAGCCTGGCCGAGCGACAGCGCCCGCCGGCCGAGCCGGTCCGCCTCCTCCAGGTTCCCCGAAAACGCCTCGACGTTCGCCAGTCCGGCCAGCGCCTCGACCGTCGCCGCGTCCGGCTCGTCCTCGAGGACGCTGAGCGCCTCCCTCAGTTCGGCCCGCGCCTCCCCGTCGCGATCGGCTCTGGCGAGTGCTGTACCGGCGAGCACCCTCGTGCGCGCTGCGCGCCGCTCGTCTCCGGCTCGCATGTAGCGGTCGTAGGCCGCGGCCGCATGGTCGAGGGCGACGTCGAGTCGGCCGGCGAGGGTCGCCGCCGAGGCTGCCTGCTCCAGGAGGGCGGCGGCTCGGGCGGCATCGCCGCCGGCGCCGTCCCCGTCCTCCAGCTTGGCCGCCGCCGCGTAGCTGACTGCCGCCCGGGCAGGAGCGCCGGTCGCCTCGGCCCGGCGCCCGGCGCGTTCCAGCATCACGAGGGCCTGCGCCCGCAACTCGGGGACGTCCGGGTCGGCGCCGGCGGCCTCGAGGGCGTCGAGGTAGTGCCGGGCGACGACCTCGGCGACCTCCTCGCCGTCGTCGGAGAAGGTGGCGCGCAGGTGGGCGGCCACGGCCAGGTGCCGCTGCTTGCGCTCCCGGCGCGAGAGCGTCTCGTAGGCGACCTGGCGGAGCAGCTCCTGGGCGAAGCGGTAGTCGCCCTGCTGAGGCGAGAGCGGGTCGGCCGTCACCTCGAGGACGTCGCGCCGCACCAGTTCGCCGAGGGCGGCGCGGACCTCGTCGGCTCCTCGCCCGGAGATCGAGACGAGCGCCTCGGCGGGGAAGCTCGAGCCGAGGACGGCCGCCATCCCGACGAACTCGCGCTCGGTCGAGCCGAGCGAGTCGAGCCGGGCCGCCAGCAGTGCCTGCAGGGTGTCGGGGACCTGGAACGTGCCGAGCTCGCCTGCGAGACGGTAGGCACCCTCCCCGTCGCTCGTGAGGACGCCGGAGTCGAGCAGGGAGCGCACCGTCTCGACGGCGAAGAGCGGGATACCCTCGGCCCGGGCGGTGATCTGGGCTCGCGAGGAAGCAGGGAGGCCGGGCAGAAGCTCCTCGACCAGACGGTCCATCGAGGGGGCGTCCAACGGGTCGAGCGAGAGCACGGACCGGTTCCTGCCGACGCCGAAGCCGGGGTAGGCGTCGGCGAGCTCCGGCCGGGTGAGCACGACGACGAGGATCGGCAGCTGGCGGGTCCAGTCGACCAGATGGTCGAGGAAGTCGAGGAGGCCCGAGTCGGCGTGCTGGGCGTCCTCGACGAGCAGCACGACGGGCGCCACGCCGGCGAGCCGCTCGAATAAGAGCCGCCAGCCGGCGAAGAGCTCCTCACGGGCGAGGGGCACCTCCCTCGCCTCGGGACCCTCCACGCCGAGCAGGCGGGCGACGCGCGCCCCGACGTACTCCCGCTCGGACTCCGGCACGAGGCGGACGAGGCCTTCTGCGAGCTTGGCGGCCGCGACCTCCCTCGGGTCGTCCTCGGCGATCGAGAGCCGCTGGCGCACCATCTCCGCCAGGGCCCAGAAGGTCACCCCCTCGCCGTAGGAGAGGCAGCGGCCACGGTGCCAGAGCACGGTGTCGACGAGGCCGTCGACGTACTTCTCGAACTCCCAGCCGAGGCGCGACTTGCCGACGCCGGCCGGCCCGGCGACCACCACGAGGCGGGGAGAGCGGCGCTCGGCGGTGGCGTGGAAGAGCTCCTTCAGCGAACGGAGCTCCATCTCGCGCCCCACAAAGGGTGCCTCCCGGGCGCCGCTGCGCTGCCTGCCGCCGACCCCTGTGACGACGCGGGCGGCGCGGTAAAGCTGTGCCGGCTCGGCGACGCCCTTCAGCTGGTGGGCGCCGGCGTCCTCGAACAGGATGGCCCGCGAGGCGAGCCGGCGCGTCGCCTCGTCGACATAGCAGGAGCCCGGAAGGGCGGCCGCCTGGACGCGGGCCGCCAGGTTCACCCGGTCGCCGACAACGAGGCCCTCGTCGTGCGCCTCGACGGTGGCGGCCGACCCCGAGGCGACGCCGACCCGAGCACCGAGCTCCACGCCGGCGGCGGCGCCGTAGGCCGGGACGGCGTCGACGAGCTCGAGCGCCGCTCTCACGGCCCGCTCGGCATCGTCCTCGTGGGCGACCGGCGCGCCCCAGACCGCCATCACGGCGTCGCCGATGAACTTCTCGACGGCGCCGCCGTAGCGGTCGACGATCGAACGGGCGAGGTCGAAGTAGCCCGAGAGGAGCTCACGGGTCTCCTCGGGGTCGCGTCCATCGGCCAGGCCGGTGTAGCCGACGAGGTCGCAGAACAGGACCGAGACGCGCCGGCGCTCTCTTCCCCCGGCTGCCGGTACCTCGCCTCCCGCACCGCGGGTGGCCGGGGCGGCCGCCCCGACCTCGATCGGCTGCCCGCACTTGCCACAGAAGCGGCGGCCGGCGGCGACCGGCTGCCCGCAGGCGGGACAGGCCGCGAGGAGCGGAGCGCCGCAGTCACCGCAGAAGAGATCCTCCGCCGGGTTCCCCGCCCCGCACGCCCCGCACGTCGTCACGGCGCAAATGGTACCGACGCCCGGTTCATCCTCGCAGGAGGTCCCGCCGCGACCCGTCGGCGAGGAACCGGCTCCCGCGGGCCGTCAGGGCTCGAAGACCGAGCGGTCGTGGGCGAAGACCACCCGGGCCGGATCGAAGGACTGCAGGCGGGCGACCCACTCCGGACCGAGTCGAAGGTCGGCCATGGCATGAGCATCCTCACCGGCGGCCCGCCGCGCCAGCACCTCGGTGCCGTACTCCATCGCCGTCTCGTGGCTCTGCCCCGCCACGACGACCGTACCGTCGCGGCGGCGGACCACAACGGACTGGTGGCCGGGAGTGTGGCCAGGGGTCGGCACCACGAAGACCCCCGGCAGGACCTCCGCCTCCCCGTCGAGCACCTCGTAGCGGAAGCCGGGAGCGTCGACGAGCTCGGGCAGCGTGTAGCCCTCGGTGGTCGTCGCCATCTCGAGCTCGACCCGTTGCACGAAGATCGGCCTGCCCGAGAGGAGCGGGTTCCCGCCGCAGTGGTCGAAGTGGAGGTGGCAGTTGGCGACGGCGTCGACGTCGTCCAGGCGGAGGCCGAGCCGGGCGAGCGCGTCGGGGAGCTCGATGCGATGGAGCCGGTAGTAGGCGTCGACCTCGGGGTCGGTGCCCATCCCGGTGTCGACGAGCAACCGGGCCTCGGGATGGTCGACGAGGTAGCCGAGGCAGGGCCTCGGAGAGGGCTCGGGTCCCGCCTCGTCTGGTGGGCGTACGAAGTAGCCGTAGTCGAGACGGGCGACCGTCGCGTCCCTCATGGCTCCAGTCTGACGCCGCCCGGCCGCGAGCACGACCGGCGGCCGCGTGGCGCGGACCGGCTTGCAGCGATCTGCGAACATCGCGCGGTGGCTCCGATGCTCCTCGTCTCCGAGTCCGAGGTCCGTCAGGTGCTCGACCTCGACGACCTCGCCGAGGCCCTCTCGACGGCGCTCACCGCCCTGGCGGCCGGCGCGACCTCGGTGCCGGCCCGGATCGCGGCGCGCACCGGAGCGGGCATGCTGGCGGCCATGCCGGGCTACGTGCCCGGCCTCGGGCTGGCCGCCAAGCTCGTCAGCGTCTACCCGGGCAACGACGGGGCCGTCGCTCCCTCGCACCAGGCGGTCGTCGTCGCCTTCGACGAGGCGACGGGCACGCCGACCGCACTCGTCTCGGGCAGCTACCTCACCGCCATGCGGACGGCCATGACGAGCGCGCTCGCAGCCCGGGTGCTCGCCGGGCCCGGCGCCCTCACCCTCGCCGTCCTTGGTGCGGGCGTCCAGGGCGCCGCCCACCTCATCGCCCTCTCCCACCTGCTTCCCGTCGGCGAGGCCGTGATCGCCTCCCGCAACCCCGGCAGGGCGGCCGAGCTGGCGGCCCGCCACCCCGGTGCGCGGGCGGTGGCCTCCTTCGAGGAGGCCGCCCGGGAGGCCGACGTCGTCTGCTGTTGCACCGACGCCACCTCGCCGGTGCTGGAGGACGGCTGGATCCGGGCCGGCGCCCACGTCAGCTCCGTCGGATCGGGTGCCGAGCTGCCCGAGGGCCTCGTCCGGCGCGCCCGCGTCGTGGTCGAGAGCCGCGACGCCACCGCCCCGCCCCCCGCCGGGGCGGTCGAGCTGCAGGGGATCGACCCGGCCTCGCTCACCCTCCTCGGCGACGTCCTCGCCGGCCGGGCACCCGGGCGGCGGTCCCCCGACGAGGTGACGGTCTTCAAGTCGACCGGGCATGCCGTCGAGGACGTCGCCGCCTGCGCGGTGGCGCTGCACCGTGCCCAGGCGCTCGGCGTGGGCACGGTGCTCCCGCTCTGAACGCGAGCCGGGGCTGTCGTGACGAGCGGTCAGGCGGCGAGGAAGCCGCCGGACTGGTGCCGCCACAGGCGGCCGTAGACGCCGGCGTCGCCGAGGGCGAGCAGCTCGCGGTGCGAGCCCTCCTCGACGATCCGGCCCTGCTCGATGACGACGATGCGGTCCAGCCGGGCGATGGTGGCGAGGCGGTGGGCGACGACGACCGCCGTGGCGTCGGCCATGAGCCGCCAGAGGGCGTCCTGGACGAGCACCTCGGACTCCGAGTCGAGCGCCGAGGTGGCCTCGTCGAGGATCAGGATCGGCGCCGACTTCGCCATCGCCTGGGCGATCGCCACGCGTTGGCGCTGGCCGCCTGAGAGCTTGAGCCCCCGCTCGCCGACGACCGTGTCGTAGCCCTCGGGCAGGCGGGAGACGAACTCCTCGACGTGCGCCGCCGCCCCGACCTCGCGGACGAGGCCCATGTCCGGGAAGTCGAGCCCCTCGATCCCGTAGCAGATGTTCTCGGCGATCGTCCGGTGGAGCATCTGGGGATCCTGGGGGACGAAGGAGAGCTGGCGGCGGAGCGAGTGCTGGGAGACACGGGCGATGTCCTGGC
>JAKACF010000153.1 GCA_021821585.1 Actinomycetes bacterium | reverse complement strand
CGCCGGGCCTGCCGCCCGTCCCGCGAGAGCCATGGTCCCGGGTCGTCGAGCCCGCCGCCGCATCTTCGACCACGGAATCCGTGAACGGAGCATCCCGGCAGGGACGAAGGACTTTGACTGCCGATTCAGTCGTGGAATGGGATCATTTCTACGGAATCCCTTGATTTGATCGATTCACTTTGTCATAATCCGCGCAGTGTCCATCCCGTCGCACGGAACGGTTCCGGCCGTGTCGTCGACTAAGGCCCGCCGGGCACTGAGTCCTGGCCCTCCATCTGTTCCCGACCGACGAAGGGGAGAAGCAACGCGCAGTGAGCCGTGAACCCGTCACCACGGCAGGCACCGTTGCTGCCGCGGTCGCTGATCCGGGCCAAAACGGCGTTCGCCCGACCTCGCCAGGCGAGACGATCGACGTCCACCTGGAACGCGTCACCAAGCGCTTCGGCGACCTCGCGGCGGTCGACGACCTGACCCTCGACATCTCCTCCGGGGAGTTCTTCAGCCTGCTCGGCCCCTCGGGGTGCGGC
This sequence comes from Actinomycetes bacterium, assembly GCA_021821585.1. Lineage (GTDB taxonomy): Bacteria > Actinomycetota > Acidimicrobiia > Acidimicrobiales > Bog-793 > JAKACF01. The sequence goes on along the minus strand of JAKACF010000153.1, from coordinate 6,822 downwards.
AAGACGACGACGCTGCGCATGATCGGCGGCTTCGAGGACCCGACCGCCGGCCAGATCTTCCTCGGCGGCCAGGACGTCACGCTCCGGCCGCCCTACAAGCGGGACGTGAACACGGTCTTCCAGTCCTACGCTCTCTTCCCCCACCTCGACGTGGCCGAGAACGTCGCCTTCGGGCTGAAGCGCAAGAAGGTCCCGAAGAGAGAGATCGAGCGGCGGGTGGACGAGATGCTCGCCCTCGTCGACCTCCCCCAGCACCGCATGCGGAAGGCGGGCCAGCTCTCCGGCGGCCAGCAGCAGCGGGTCGCCCTCGCGAGGGCGCTCGTCAACCACCCGAAGCTCCTCCTCCTGGACGAGCCGATGTCGGCCCTCGACGCGAAGCTCCGAAAGCAGATGCAGATCGAGCTGAAGCGGATCCAGACCGAGGTCGGCATCACCTTCCTCTACGTCACCCACGACCAGGAGGAGGCGATGACGATGTCGGACCGCCTGGCCGTCATGCGCGACGGCAGGATCGAGGACCTCGGTTCGCCCGAGCGGGTCTACGAGCGACCGGCCACCGAGTTCGTGGCGAGCTTCCTCGGGGCCTCCAACCTGCTCGCCGGGACGCTCGGCGACCACGACGCCTCGGTGGCGAGCGTCGAGGTGGAGGGCGGAGCCGTCATGACGGTGCCCTCCGACTTCGTGACCGGCCGGAGCCGGGGCGCCCGGGTGAAAGTCGGCGTCCGCCCTGAGAAGATCCACATCCAGGTCACAGGCGAGGACCCGGATGCGGGCTGGAACCACCTGCGAGCCAGGGTGCGGGTCTCCACCTTCACCGGGGTCGGCAACCAGTACCTCGTCGACACCCCGCTCGGCACCGAGCTCACCGTCTACGCCCAGAACCTCGGCGCCGCCACGGCGCCACGAAGCGGCGAGGAGGTGCTCCTCACCTGGCGTCCGGAGCACACCTTCGTCGTCGAGCCATCCGACACCCCTGTCCAGAACGAGGAGGAGCAGTGAGCGAGCACCACGAGAGCGCGGCCCCCGGCGACGGTGTCGACCCGTCCATCCGTCGCGGGCTGACCCAGCCCCGCTTCACCCGCCGCGACGTCCTTCGCTACGCCGGTATGGGCGCGGGCGCCCTCGGGCTGTCGGCCTTCCTCGAGGCCTGCGGCGTGAGCGGCGTGGCGCCGACCAAGGAGGGGACCAAGTCGAGCGTCGGCAACGCCGCCTGGTGGGCCAAGCAGAAGCTGCACCACACGGTGAACTTCGCCAACTGGCCGTACTACATCGACATCGTCAACGGCAAGCACCTCACCCTCGAGCACTTCAAGGCGCTGACCGGCATCACCGTCAACTACACCGAGCCGATCGACAACAACGTCCCGTTCTACGAGAAGATCCGGCCCTCCCTCGTCGCCAAGCAGCCGACCGGATACGACGTCATCGTCATGACCAACAACAGCCCGCCCCTCGGCTACCTCATCGATTACGGCTGGCTGATCCCGCTCGACCGTTCGATGATGACGAACTTCAACCAGTACGCCGGCCCGCTCATCAAGAACCCCTCGTGGGACCCCGGGAACAAGTACACGATGGCCTGGCAGTCGGGCTGGACCGCCATCGGCTACAACTCCTCGGCCGTGAAGAACCCGGGCGACAGCATCGGGCTCCTGTTCGACAAGCGCTACGCCGGCAAGATCGGCATGATGTCGGACCCGCAGGAGCTCGGCAGCGTCGGCCTCCTCGCCATCGGCGTGGAGCCGGCGACCTCGACCGAGTCCGACTGGCAGAAGGCCGCCAAGAAGCTCCAGCAGCAAAAGAGCGACGGGCTCGTGTCGGCGTACTACGACCAGAGCTACATCGACCACCTGAAGAACGGCGACATCATGGTCTCCCAGGCCTGGTCGGGGGACATCTTCCAGGCTGACCTGAACAGCAAGTACCGCAACCTGAAGCTGCTCATGCCGAAGGAAGGCGCCATGTTCTGGACCGACAACATGTGCATCCCCATGTACGCCCAGAACCCGAAGGACGCCATGACGATGATGGACTACTTCTACGACCCGCAGATCCAGGCTGTCGTCGAGTACTACAACGACTACGTCTGCCCGGTGCCAGCCGCCAAGCAGGTCCTGTTGAACCCGACCGGCTGGTCGAAGACGGCCCTCAAGGAGATGGCGCCCGAGATCGGGCTCCCGACCTCGACCACGGCCAACGCACCGACGGTCTTCCCGACGGCCGAGTACCTGAAGGTCTCGCGGAACTACTACCAGTACAAGAGCCAGGACGAGCTCAACACGTGGAACAACCTGTTCCTGCCCATCATCCAGGGCTCGTAGCGCCACCGCGCCGGCGAGGCAGGCTCGGGAAGGCGCTCGCGCCCTACCTACTGAGCATGCCGGCAGGCCTGTGGCTGCTGGCGCTGTTCGTCATCCCGCTCGTGGTCATGCTGTCGCTCTCGCTGCAGAGCTGCAACCCGGCAACGGGGGCGTGCGTGATGACCTGGCACTGGGGCGAGTTCCCGAGCCAGATCAACCTCTACCACTCCCAGTTCGTCACGAGCTTCTACTTCGCCGGCGCGGCGACGCTCATCGACCTCGTCGTCTCCTTCCCGATCGCGTACTGGATCGCGTTCCGGGGCGGCAGGAAGAAGAACTTCTTCCTCCTCATGCTGCTCGTCCCCTTCTTCGTCTCCTTCGTGATCCGGACCGTCGTCTGGCAGTTCGTCCTGTCCGACAATGGCGTGGTCCTCACCACCTTGGAGCACGCCCACCTCCTGCCGTCGGGCTTCCACATCCTCGGGACGGCCCCGGCGGTGGTGGCGGGACTCGCGTACAACTACCTCCCCTTCACGGCGCTGCCCCTGTACGTGGCGATCGAGCGCATCGACCACTCGGTGCTCGACGCCGCCTACGACCTGTACGCCGGGCACCCGTCCACCTTCCTCAGGGTCATCCTGCCGCTGACGGGCCCGGGGATCTTCGCCGCCTTCCTGCTCACCTTCGTCCCGGCCTTCGGTGACTACGTCAACCAGCAGCTCCTCGGCGGCACCGGCAACACGATGATCGGCACGGTCATCCAGAACGCCTTCCTCGTCAACCTGGACTACGCCGGGGGCGCCGCCCTCTCGGCCGTCCTGCTCGCCATCGCTCTCCTCGGGATCTTCCTCTACGCGAGAATGCTCGGCTCCAGGGCCATCGCGGAGTACCTGTGACCACCGTCGCCCCCGCCTCCACCCGGCCATCGGTACCTGCGGGCGCCGCCGCCCCTCCCGTCGTCCACCGCCGCCGGCGCTGGACCAAGGCCATCCTGCCGGTCTACTCGTGGCTCGTGATCCTCTACCTCGTCTTCCCGATCGCGATCATGATCGTCTACAGCTTCAACAAGGTGACCGGCGGGCTCCCCCTCGTGAGCTTCGCCTGGAACGGCGCCACGCTGCGCTGGTACCGGCAGTGGAGCGAGATCTCGGGGCTGACCTCGTCGTTCTGGCTCTCGATCCGGCTGGCGCTGCTGGCGACCGCCCTCGCCTCCATCCTCGGGACCCTGCTCGCCCTGGCGCTCGTGCGTTACCGGCCGCCCCGTTTCCGGGGCAAGGCGGGCGTCGAGCAGGTGCTGTTCTTGAACATCGCCGCCCCCGAGATCGTCATGGGCGCGTCGCTGCTCGGGCTCTTCGTCACGATGAACCTGGCGCGGGGCTTCCTCACCCTGCTCGTCTCGCACGTGATGTTCTGCATCGCCTACGTCACCGTCACGGTGAGGGCGCGCCTCGCCGGCTTCGACCAGTCGCTCGAGGAGGCGGCGCACGACCTCGGCGCCAACCCCATCACGACCTTCCGCAAGGTGACGCTCCCGCTCATCATGCCCGGCGTGCTCGCCGGCGCCCTCATGGCCTTCGCCCTGTCGATCGACGACTTCGTGACCTCCGACTTCGTGAGCGGCCAGAACCTGCCCTTCCCGGTCTGGGTCTACTCGGCGACGCGGGTCGGGATCCCTCCCCAGGTCTTCGTCTTCGGCACGGCGATCTTCACCGTCGGCATCCTCTGCGCCCTCGCGAGCATCGTCCTCTCCACGCGCAAGACCTGACGCACCCGTCGCCGGATCACGGCGGCACGGGAGCAGGCGACCGGATCCACCCGGCTCGCGGCGACGAGGCGATCCGCCGGCACCCGGGCGGCCGCCCGGTCCTGGACCAGTCGCGGCACCCAGGCACCTCGCGACGGGTTCGGTCCCTCTGCGCGGCGACGGCGGGGTCCCCCGTGGCCCCCGGATGGCGCTAGGACCGTATGGAGCCGAGCGCCCGGTCGAGATCGTCGATCAGGTCCTCCAGCGTCTCGAGGCCGACCGAGAGCCGGACGAGGGCGGGGTCCACCTCGAGCGCGGAGCCGGCGGCCGACAGGTGCGTCATGCGCGCCGGGTGCTCGATGAGCGACTCGACGGCGCCGAGCGACTCGGCCAGGGTGAAGATGCCGGTCGAGGCGGCGACGTCGAGAGCGGCCGGCTCCCCGCCCCGCAGCGTGAAGGAGACCATGGCGCCGAAGTCGCGCATCTGCGCCTTGGCGAGATCGTGGCCGGGGTGTGACTCGAGGCCGGGGTAGCGGACCCGGGCCACCTTCTCGTGGGCCTCGAGGAAGCGGGCGACGGCGAGCGCGCTCTGGCACTGGCGGTCGAGGCGGACGGCGAGCGTCTTCAGCCCGCGCAGCACGAGGTAGCAGTCGAAGGGACCGGGGACGGCGCCCGTGGCGTTCTGGAGAAAGCCGATCCGCTCGGCGATGGCCTCGTCGCTCGTGGCGACGAAGCCGCCGACGACGTCGGAGTGGCCGCCGAGGTACTTCGTCGTCGAGTGGACGACGACGTCGGCCCCGAGCGAGAGCGGCTGCTGGAGGTAGGGCGTGGCGAAGGTGTTGTCGACGACGAGCAGCGCCCCCCGTGAGTGGGCGAGCTCGGCGAGGGCCGCCACGTCGGCCACCTGCAAGAGCGGGTTGCTCGGGGTCTCGACCCAGACGAGGCGGGTCCGGGGTCCGATGGAGCCGGCCACGGCCGAGGCGTCGGAGAGCTCGACGGGGCTGAAGGCGATCCCCTGGGCGTGGTGGACGCGGGCGACGAGGCGGTAGGTCCCGCCGTAGGCGTCGTTCGGGATGACGACGTGGTCCCCGGGCGCCAGGGTGCGGAGCACGGCGTCCTCGGCGGCCATGCCGCTCGCGAAGGCGAAGCCGTAGGGGGCACCTTCGAGCGTGGCGAGCGCCGTCTCGAGGACGGCACGGGTCGGGTTGCCCGACCGGCTGTACTCGAACCCCCGATGGCTGCCGACGTCGTCCTGGGCGTAGGTGGTGGCGAGGTGGATGGGTGGGACGACTGCTCCCGTCGTCGGATCGGGATCCTGGCCTGCGTGGATGGCGAGGGTCTCGAAGCCGGGCGTGCGTCGTGCCTCGTTCATGCCTGCCTCCCGCTCTCGGGTGCCTCGGCGGCCGCCAGCGAGGCGAGGAAGCCGAGGGCGTCGGTCCGCGTCACCACTCCGACCGGATGGCCGTGGTCGATGACGATGACGGCGGAGGCCTCCTCGAGGCTGCGCACGACCACCTCGATCGGCTCGCCGCTGCCGACGATCGGGAGCGGCGGGGCCATCACCTCGCCGACGTGCCGCTCCAACAGGTGCGGCTCGGCGAAGGCTCGTCGCAACAGGTCCTGCTCGTGGACCGATCCGACGACCTCCGCCTCGACAAGCGGCGGCTCGGCCTTCACGACGGCGAGCTGGCTCACCCCGTACTCCGCCATGACGGCGATCGCCTGGCGCGCCGTCTCGTCGGGGTGGACGTGGATGAGCTCGGGCAGGGCCGCGCCCTTCTTGGCGAGGAGGTCACCGATCGTCCGGCCACGCGAGCGCAGGAAGCCGTGGTCGGCCATCCACTCGTCGTTGTAGAGCTTGGAGAGATAGCCCCGGCCCGAGTCCGGGACGAGGGTGACCACGACGTCGTTGGGGCCGAGCTCGCCCTGCAGCTGGAGAGCGGCCCAGACCGCCGTCCCGGTCGAGCCGCCGACGAGCAGGCCCTCCTCGACCGAGATCCGCCTCGCCATGTGGAACGAGTCGGCGTCGCTCACCATGATCACCCGGTCGACCACCGCCGGGTCGTAGGTCGAAGGCCAGAAGTCCTCGCCGATCCCCTCGACGAGGTAGGGGCGGCCCGACCCGCCCGAGTAGACCGAGCCCTCGGGATCCGCCCCGATGATCTGGATCTCCGGGTTCATCTGCTTCAGGTAGCGCCCGATGCCCGAGATCGTGCCGCCCGTCCCGATCCCGGTGACGAAGTGCGTGATCCTGCCGGCGGTCTGGCGCCAGATCTCCGGTCCGGTGGTCGCGACGTGGGCGGCCGGGTTGTCGGGGTTGTGGTACTGGTCGGGGTGGAAGGCCCCCGGGATCTCCTCGGCGAGGCGGGCCGTCACCGAGTAGTAGGAGTCGGGATGGTCGGGCGGCACGGCCGTCGGGCAGACCACCACCTGGGCGCCGTAGGCGCGGAGCAGGCCGATCTTCTCCTGCGACATCTTGTCGGGCATGACGAAGATGCACTTGTAGTGGCGCCGTGCCGCCACGATGGCGAGTCCGACGCCGGTGTTGCCGGAGGTTCCCTCGACGATGGTCCCGCCGGGCTTCAGCAGGCCCGCCCGCTCGGCGGCGTCGATCATGGCGATGGCTGGGCGGTCCTTCACGCTCCCGCCGGGGTTGAACAGCTCGAGCTTGGCGAGCAGGGGGCAGGGCAGGTCCCGCCCGACCCGGTCGAGGCGCAGCATCGGCGTGTTCCCGACGAGGTCGAGGAGCGACCCGACCGCCTCCATCGGCGGACCGGA
>JAKACF010000152.1 GCA_021821585.1 Actinomycetes bacterium | reverse complement strand
TCGGCGTACGGATCCGCCTCGACGAGAGCAGGCGGCTCCAGCCTGCGTCGGACGCCGTCGAGACCGGCGGCGAGATTCGCCGCCAGGTAGAGGTACGGATTGGCCGCCGGCTCCCCGAGCCGGTTCTCGATGTGAGCGCCCTTCTCGAACGGGTCGCCCTGGACGCGCACCATGGTTCCCCGGTTCTCGACCGCCCAGGTGACCCGGTCGGGCGCGAACGAGTAGGGCTTGAAGCGCTTGAACCCGTTGATCGTCGGAGTCGTGAAGACGGTCATGGGAAGGGCGTGTTCGAGGATCCCGGCGGCGAAGTGGCGACCGATGTCCGACAGGCGTGAGTCGCTCGTGTCGCTCGTGAAGGCGTTCTCACCGGACTCTGAGTAGCGGAGCGACTCGTGGAGGTGCCAGCCGTTCGAGGCGAAGTTCGGCAGGGCCGGGCGGCACATGAACGACGCCAGGAGCCCCATGTCCTGGGCCACTTGTTTGGTCGCCGAGCGGAAGAGCACCATGGCGTCGGCCGCCTCCAGCCCGGTGAGCGGCTCGAAGGTCACCTCGAGCTGGCCGGGCCCCCACTCGTCCTCGATCGAGCGCAGCGGCAGCTCGAGGCCGATGTACGCGTCCCGAAGTCGCTGGACGACCTCGTTCACGCCAGCGAGGCGGGTCTCGGAGAGGTACTGGTAGCCCTGCTCGATGATGCTGACGGCGGGCGGGGGTGGAGGCCAGCCTGTCGCGTCCGGGGCGATGCGGTCCGACTCCCGCCGCACCACGTAGAACTCGACCTCGATCCCGGCGACGAACTCGAAGCCGTCGTCCGCAGCGGACGCGAGCTGTCGGCGGAGCAGCCCGCGAGGGTCGAGCGGCATCGGCTTGCCGTTCGAGAAGTAGGCGTCGCAGAGGACCCAGCCCGTGCGGTCCGCGTACGGGAGCACCCGGAAGGTCGTCGGGTCGGGGACGAGCACCATGTCGGGGAAACCGGTCAGCTCCTCGATGTCGAAGCCCCCGCCCTTTACGAACAGTGGCGTGAAGACCTTGTTGGCGCTGTCCATGTTCAACAGTGCGGCCGAGAAGTCGATGCCGTTCTCGAGAGCCGAGAGATAGTCGACCGAGGACATGAATTTGCACCGCGGCACGCCGTGCTGGTCGACCCAGATGATCCTCACCGTGCGCAGGCCGTGCTCGTTGATGAGCGCGCCGGTGCGGTCGGCGGCTTCCCGCCGGTTCGAGTCGAGCAGTCCGTGCTCCTGCAGAAAGCCCGCCTTGCCCACACCCCGGTCGATGGTCATGTCGCTCCTTTGCTCGGTCAGCTGGTGCACTCGGTTGTCCGCACGTCCCCGCTCGGACCGTCTCCCGATGGCACGCCGCGCCCTCAGTCCGCGGTCGCGAGGAGAAAGGCGGTACGCGCCTCGACTCGCTGGCGGTCGTACGCCTTCGGGAAGACGAGATCGAAGACCGAGCTGTCGTCGGAGTGCAGATCGGTCGAGGCGAAGTCGCCTTCGTCGATGGAGAACCGCCACATCCGGTTCGTGACGTTCTGGGAGTAGAGGGCGAGCTCGCCGTCCGCCGAGAGGACGCCGAGGTTCGCCTTGCCTCCGAAGGTCTCGTCGACGGCGCGCAGTGCCGAGCAGGCGTCCAGCCCTTCGGCGCGGCGGCGGAGGAAGAACCGCCACCCGACCTCGCTGTCGGCCCGACCCTGCAGCTCGTCCTCGAACTCGTGGCGAAGTTCGTCGGCCCGCTCAAGGAAGCCGTTGTGGCACCACGCGCTCGCAGTCCCGTCGAAGAACGGCTGGGTGTCGGCCATCTGGATGGTGGAGAGTTGGCTCGGGCGGCGGAGATGGACGAGGAACCGGCGCGAAAAGGTCTGCCGGAGGCGCTCGTCGGTCATGCCCTCGTCGCGGAAGCGTCCGAGCCCTCGGGTGCCCCGGACGACTCCGTCCCCGAGCCAGGCGACGCCCCATCCGAAGCTCCCGAGGCCGTACGCCTCGAGGCCGGCGGCCGCCTCGGCGAGGTCCGAGAAGGGGCGCGCTTCGGGGAACGAGGCCGCCAGCATCTCGCACATCTGCTTACCTCCCGGGCGCCACTGGGTCCGTCTCGTTGAGACCCGTCGGATCGTTTGTTAGCCAAACATAGCGGATCCGCCATCACACGTCATGGTGAAGATGCGATCAGAAGAACAAATGCGCCTCCAGGTCCTCGCTCGCCTCTGCTCCCCGGGGAGAGCCTCGCCCCGGTGCCCCCGGCGGTCGCCCGCCCATCGGCCTCGTCTCGCCCTCAGGGCTGGGGAACCGCCTCCCTCGCGTCGAACCAGGCGCTGCCCACGTTCGCCGCCACGACGAGCAGGAGGGCGACGATCTCGGTACCGCTGAGCTGCTGGCCGAGCGCGACGAACCCGGCAAGGGCCGCCAGGCCCGGCTCCATGCTGAGCAGGATGCCGAAGGCGCGCGGGGTGACGCGGCGGAGGGCGACGAGCTCGAAGGAGTACGGGATGACCGACGAGAGGACGGCGACCGCCAGCCCGATCGCAAGGGCGGAGGGCTGGAGGAGGTTCCCGCCGGCTTGGACGACGCCGAAGGGCGCCACGGCGAGGGCACCGACCACCATCGCGATGGCGAGACCCGACGTCCCCGCAAAGCGCCGCCCGGTCTGGGCGTTGAGCACGATGTAGGCGGCCCAGCACGTGCCGGCCACGAGCGCGAGCCCGATGCCGACGAGGTCGAGGTGATGGCCCGTACCGAGCAAGCTCTCTCCTGCCAGGAGGAAGACGCCGCCGCCGGCCAGCACTGCCCAGACGACATCGGTCCAGCGGCGTGAGCCGGCGATGGTCACCGCCAGGGGGCCGACGAACTCGACGGTCACCGCGACGCCGAGCGGGATGCGGGCGAGCGCCTCGTAGAACGACAGGTTCATCGCGCCGAGCACGAGGCCGAACGCCACGGCGACGACGAGGTCCTGGCGCCGGCCGGTGACGCGCCGGGCGTGGCGCAGGCGCGAGTGGTTGAGCACGACGAGGGCCAGCGCGGCGAAGACGAGACGGAGGGTGACGGCGCCGGCGGGGCCGAGCCGGGCGAACAGCCGCGTGGCGAGGGCGGCGCCGAACTGGACCGACACGGCGCCGGCTGCCACGAGCAGCGCGGCGGGGGGAGATCGCCGTGCGACGCGCCGGGTCTTCGTCGCTGCGGCCATGCCGGCAACGCTACGAGCCGGGAGGAGGGGTCTTGACACCCCCCTCGCAGTGGCGCCCGCTCCGAGGGCCGGGTCGTGCCGGGACTCAGGCGTCGAGGCGCGCCTGCCCTGCGTCGTAGACGAGGCGCCGGTCGTCCCTGCGCACCCCGTCGGTGAGGCGGTGGGGGAGGAGGCGCCCGTCGTGACCGAGGTGCAGCACCTCGAAGCCCTCGAGGAGGACCGCGGCGTCGGCCACGAGGCGGCGGTGACAGCGCCACCAGAGCGACTCCGAGCACATGACGGCGACGAGGGTCTGCCTCGCCTCGGCGACGAGGCGGGCCATCCCGGCTGCGAAGTCGTCGGTCTCCATGTAGTCGGCGTAGCCCCGGAAGGACGGATGGCGGAGGGCGACATGGGGCGAGTCCCGGCCCGGGCGTCGGAACCCGCCGAGCCTCGGCTCCCAGCGGTAGCCGATCCCGCACGGCGGCAGCCACCGCCCGAGCTCGGCTCGGGAACTGGGGATGTCGGCGGCTTCCGGGCGCCGTGCGCACGTCCACGACGGTCTCGACGCCGGCATCGCCGAGCAGGCGGGCGAAGCGGTCGGCCGCCAAGGTCCCGTGGCCGACGGTGAGGAGCGTCGGGCGCCCCGTCGCGTCCGCCCGGGCGGCATTGCTCGCGCTCTCCTCGACGTCCACGCGCTCTCCCGGCATGCTCTCGGTCCTCGCCCCACAGCTTGCCCGCTCGCCCCGGCCGCTCCTGCAGCTCGGAGGAGGACACAGCCTGCCCTCGCTCGACGTGCCCGACGGGCGTAGGGCGGCGGTCGCCCCGTCTTGTCCGGCGCGAGGGCGGTGTCCCGCTCGGCAGCGGCTTCGTCACCGCCGGGCCGCTCCCGTACCGGCAGCGGACTCCGATCGGGCCGGCGGCTCGGACGGAGCCGGAGGGCGCCTGCAGGTCCGGGGCGGAGTTGGCTACGGTGCCCCTCGGGACCTCCTTTCGTCGCGAGCACCACCTGGAGGGACAACAGAGATGGCCCCATCGTCCAGTGCTGGTTCGGGGTGGCAGGGCGTGTCCGCCTCGGTTGCCGACCTCGTGGCGGAGAGCGCCCTCGCATGCGTGCTGCTCGAGCTGCCCTCCGAGACGGTGCTGGCCGCGAGCCCGACGATGGCCGAGATTCTCAGGACCGGTCCCGAGGTCGCCGGCCGGAGCTTCGAGGAGTTCCTGGCCGACGAGCCGACGGGCGCCCACCTCCTCCTCGAGACCGGCCGTGTGAAGGGCTACGAGGCCGTCCGGCAACTCGTGGGTGACCGGGGCGAGCTGAGGCTCTGGGTGCAGCCGCTGCCCGACTCCGGGCCCGGGAACTTCGCCATCGCCGCCGTCCTCGAGGCCGGGGAGGTGTCTGGCCAGCGGCTGCGGGCCGCAGGGAGCGGAGCCCCGCCCGTGTTCGGCACCTTCGACGCCGCGCTCGTCGTGGACCGGGTGAGCGGCGAGGTCGAGAGCGTGCTCGGACGCTCCGTCGACGAGGTCATCGGCCGCTCGTTCCTCGAGCTCGTGGGCGACCGCGGCGTCCCGGCGGCGCTGCTGTCGCTGGCGGAGGCCTCGGCGACCGGCGAGGGCGTGTCCGAGCGGCTGCGCGCCGAGCAGCCTCCGGGCTGCCTCGTCGACTGGGAGCTGATGCTCTTCCCACTCGAGCCGAGGCCGAGCGCTGCCTTCGCGATCGTGCCCGGTCCCCCCGTCGGCCCCGACGCGGCCGGCGGCGACCCGCTCGAGCGCGTGCTCGCACGGCTCGGGAGAAGCGTCGGCGGACGGGACGTCGACGACGAGCCGGCGGCGGAGCTTCTCGCCGGGCTCTCCTCTCGGGAACGGGAGATCGTCGGGTACCTCGCCGCCGGCGACCGGGTTCCGAGGATCGCGGCGTCGATGTACCTGAGCCAGAGCACCATCCGGAACCACCTCTCGTCGGTCTTCCGCAAGCTCGGCATCCACTCCCAGCAGGAGCTCGTCCACCTCTTGCGGAATGCGAACGTACGTTCGTAGTCTGTCCGTCGTGAGAACGAGCACCCGGACGGTCCCGCTCAGGTGGCGGATCGCCGAGGAGGAGGAGGAAGGACGCCTCTTCGGCGACGACGAGGTCGTCGAGCGCCACGTCGGCCGCGGCGAGTTCCGGCGGATGGAGTTCCTCCACGTCAACGCCAGATCCATCCTCAACCGCGTGCCGGAGGCGAGCCGGGTGCCCTTCCGCTGGACGATCAACGCCTACCGCGGCTGCAGCCACGCCTGCACCTACTGCTTCGCCCGACCGACACATGAGTACCTCGGACTCGGGATCGGCGAGGACTTCGAGCGGAGGATCGTCGTGAAGGTGAACGCCGTCGAGCGGCTGCGCCACGAGCTCTCCTCGAGCAGGTGGCTCGGCGAGCACGTGGCGATGGGGACCAACACCGACCCCTACCAGCCGGCGGAGGGCAAGTACCACCTCACGAGAGGGGTCATCGAGGTCCTCGGAGAGCGGGAGAACCCCTTCAGCATCCTCACGAAGTCCACCCTCGTCCTGCGTGACCTGGCCGTGCTCGCGCAGGCGGCGCGGCGCACCGACGTCCGGGTCAACCTCTCGGTCGGGACACTCGATCGGGGAGTGTGGAAGATGAGCGAGCCCGGCACCCCGCCGCCGGAGCGGCGGCTCGAGGCGGTGCGGCGGCTGAACGAGGCCGGCATCCCCTGCGGCGTCCTCGTCGCTCCCGTCCTGCCCGGTCTCTCCGACGCGCCCGGGCAGCTCGAGCAGATCGGTGCCGCCGCGGCGGAGGCGGGCGCCGTCTCGGTCACCCCGATCGCGCTCCATCTACGGCGTGGTGTGCGGGACCACTATCTGGCGTGGCTGAGCTCGGTCAGACCGGACCTCGTTCCGCTCTACGAGGGCCGCTTCCGGCGGGCCTACCAGCCCGAGGACGAGCAGCGGCGGATCGCCGAGACGGTCCACCGCGCCTTTCGCCGGGCCGGCGGTTCCGCCGCGGCGCACGGTGACACGTCCTGGCGGCAGGACGCCGCCTGGCGGGCCGACGAGTCGTCGACCCGAGAGAGCCCTCCCGGCGCCGAGCAGCTCCGCTTCAGCTGCTGAGCACGCCCACCCGGACCGCCCGGCCGGCGCTCGGGAGGGTCGTGCGGGTGCTGCTTTCCCTTCCGGGGGCAGCCCCGGGGGCCGGTCGGGAGGGGCCGCCCACCAGCTTCCCCGGTGAACATTTCGTCCTCCTGGGTTGATTTTTCCGCCAGGGCTTCCGGAGGCGCGGTATTTCCGGCTACGCTCACTTGCACGCTCCGAGGTGGAGCGTCGTAAGAATGAGAGATAGTGAGCGAGCAAGTGGCAATAGGTACCGTCAAGTTCTTCAATGCAGAGAAGGGCTACGGATTCATCTCCCGTGAGGATGGGGACGACGTGTTCGTTCACTACTCCAACATCCAGGCGTCCGGCTACCGGTCCCTCAACGAGGGCCAGAAGGTGGAGTTCGACGTGGCCCCGGGCCGCAAGGGCGAAGAAGCCCAGAACGTCCGGCCTCTCTAGTCCAGACCTGACTGAAGAGGGCCGCCGGCGTGCCGGCGGCCTTTTTCGCGCCCGCGGACCGGTCAGGACGCACCGGGAGAAGGGCTCGCGCCGTTGCCGGCGGTGAGCGCGTCGGCGAGGGGGAGGGCCACGACCATGCGCGTCCCGCCTGTGGCACCGGTCGGCGAGTCGACGCGGATCGCCCCACCCATCGCCTTCACGAGCTCCGAGACGATCGACAGGCCGAGGCCCGAGCCGCCGCCTGGTCGAGCGGCTGCCCCCCGGTCCACCTGGTAGAAGCGGTCGAAGACCCTCTCGTGGTCCTCGGGCGGGATGCCGGGGCCGTCGTCTTCGACCCAGACGAGGCCGTTCGGGCCACCGTCGGTCCCCACCCCCGCACGGACGTCGCTCCTCGCGTGCTCGAGCGCGTTCTGGAGCAGGTTGCCGACGACCTGGGCGAGACGGTCCTCGTCGGCGACGACCACGACCGGGCCGGACGCGCCGGCAGCGGCCAGGTGAAGTCCTCTTCGACCGGCGGCCGGAGCGGCTCCGGCCAGCGACGCCTCCAGCACGCCGTTCGCCTCCACGGGCCCGAGACGGAGCGAGAGGTGGTCGTTCTCCAGCTTGGCCAGGTCCAACAGGTCGGCGACGAGGCGCTCGAGGCGGCGCGACTCCGCCACGATCACCGCTGCCGCCCGG
>JAKACF010000151.1 GCA_021821585.1 Actinomycetes bacterium | reverse complement strand
TCCCGAGGTGGCTGCCGAGACGGAGAGTCCCCCGAGCGAGATTCCGTTACCGGAGAACGAGTAGCCGGCGGCGTTGCTGGCGGTGTCGTCGGTGATCGAGAGGCTGGCGACGTCGAGCGAGGTGAGGTCGTTGTAGGAGGCGCCGCAGCCAGCGGTCGCCTGGGTGCAGCTGAGCGCCGGGAAGACGAGGTCGACCGTCGAGCCGCTCGCCGGCGCCACGCCGCCCTGCCAGTTGTTGGCGTCGGACCAGTTGTCGTTCGGGGTCGCGGTGGTCGTGTCGGCGCCCGTCCAGGTGAAGCTCTGGACGGTGCCGGTGCCCGACGACCGGACGACCGCGGACGGGGAAGTGGACGTCGCGGCGGTGCCGGTGCCGGCGAAGTGGGCGACGGGCAGGTCGGCGAGGCGACCGCCCGAGACGACCGGCATCGTCGTGACGACGAGGCGCGGCCGGAAGGCCGTCGCACCCGGCGACACGGGGCCCGTCGCGACGGTGCGAAGCGGGGCGCCGAGCCGGCTCGATGCTCCGGCCGCGCCGGCGAGGCCGGGGGCGACGAGGATGGTTCCGATCGCGAGCGTCAGGGCTCCGACGAGGGCCCTCGCGGATCGTGGCATGTGCTTCCCCCTCTTGTGTCCACCCGCTCATCGGCGGCGCTTGGAGGAAGGTAGGAAGTGCCGCTAAAGGTTCGCTTAAGGCCCTGCTCGGGGAGGGCGCGCGGTGCCGGCCGCGCCAGCGGGGCGTCCGCACCTCGCCGCCGGCGGTTGCGCCGCCGCCTGGTGGCCCGGCCTGCGTACGATCGGAGAGGTGGGACCTGCCGGGAGAAGGCACCGACGCCGTGGCGACGCCGGCTGGGTGAGCGGCGTGGCGCTGCTCGTCGCCGTCGTGGCCCTCGTGGTGGTGACGGTCGCGCTCGTCGGCTCGCATCGAAGCGGCGTCACCGCCCCTCCCGCCGAGCGGTCGCTCGCCCTCCGCCGGCCGGCCGTCCCAGGCGGTGTGGCCGTCGACCCCTCCCGCTTCTCGGCCGGCTCGTGCATGGAGTACCCGCCGACCCGTGGCGAGCGCCACGAGGTCGTCTTCCTCGACGCCGGCCACGGCGGCGTCGACCCGGGCGCCGTCGGCCGGACGACGGCCGGCAGAACCGTCTACGAGGCGGACCTGAGCCTCCCGGTCGAGCTCGACACCATGGCCCTGTTGCGGGCGGACGGCTTCACCGTCGTCGTCTCGCGGACGAGGGCCTCGACGGTCATGAAGCTGCGGCCGCACGACCTCGTCGACAAGACGCTCACCCTGGAGGCGGCGCACGAGGAGGTGGCGCTGCGCGACATCTGCGCCAACGAGGCGAAGGCGAACGCGCTCGTCGGCATCTACTTCGACGCCAGCACCTCGCCCTTCGCGGCCGGGAGCTTGACGCTCTACGATCCCGGCCGCCCCTTCTCGGCAGACAACCTCGCCCTCGCCAACTCGGTCCAGACAGCCACCCTGGCGGCGATGAACGCCCATGGCTGGGGCATCCCGGACGACGGGGTGCTGACCGACCTCGGCATGGGGTCGAACAACGGGGACCCCTCGAGCGGAGGGCTCGCCGCCGAGTCGCTCGCCTACGGCCGCGTCATGCTGATCGGCCCGGCGATGAAGGGCTACTTCTCGACACCGAGCAGGATGCCCGGTGCCCTCATCGAGCCGCTCTTCGTGACCGATCCCTTCGAGGCCTCCATCGCCGCCAGCACCCTCGGCCAGCACGTGCTCGCAGAGGGCATCGCCGCCGGGATCGAGCGCTACTTCGCGGGGGCGCCGCGATAGCGGTCGTGCGTCGGTAGCGCGGCCGGGGATGGGGACCTCCCCGCCGGGCCGCCACAGTCGCCTCCCGGGCGGCCGGTAGGAGAAGGGGGAGGCGGGGCGGTCACCCTCGTCCCATGCCCCGGCTGCCCCTCGCCCGCCTCCTCCTCGTGCTGGCTGCCGCCGTCCTCCTCTCAAGCTGCGCGAGGAGCATCAAGGAGGCGGGCGTGGGCGGCCGGGGCGTCCCGACGAGGCCGGCCGGCTCCCGCCCCCCGGCCACGAGCGCGCCGCCGACCACCGCCCGGCACAGGGCGCCCGAGAGCCCGGCCCACCAAGTGGCGGCCGCATGGGTCCGTTCCGTCCGGGCCTTCTACCTCGCCGGCGAGCGGGAGGACCCGACCTACCGCCCGCTCGTCTCGAGCTTCGTCGAGGGCTCCCCGGCGCTCGAGCAGACGCTCTCCTGGCTGACGATGCTCGAGGACGCCGGCGTCGTCGCCCCGGGGCGCTTTCGCGTCGGTGCTGTCCACCTCGTCCATCTCGGGGCCTCGAGCGCCACCCTCACCGGCTGCACCTGGGACACCGGCAGCGTCTACCGGGCGACGGGCGCCCCTGCCCCGGTCTCGCTCGGAGGCGGCGCCGGCCTCACCTCCTCGGTGGCGGTGCTCCGGCGCGTCGACCGCACCTGGCTCGTCTGGTCCGACCGGACCTCGTCCGTCTCCTCTCCTTCGACGAAAGGCCCCTGCCATGGCTTCTAAGAGGATCCTTGGTCCCGCTCTCGGCCTCGTGACCGCAGCCGGCTCACTCCTTCTCACCCCCTCGCCGGCCCGGGCCGGCTTCGGAGGCGGCTACGGCGACCACGGGAGCGGCATCTGGGCGAGCGCCTGGTGGGACGGCAACCCGGAAGGGCCCGGTCCCTACACCGGGCCGCAGGCCGGGGCGGCGGACCTGTGCGCATGGCACGACGTCGGCGGCTCCGTCGCCGGCCTCGGAAGCGCCCTCGGAGAGCTCGGCCTCCCGCAGTCCTTCTGGACGGTCCCGCTCGGCGGGGGCCACCCGGGGATCTGGGGCGTGCTGCGCTGGGCCACCTCGCTCGCGGGGCGTGCGAGGGCGGGCGACCACTTCGACCTCGTCGCCTGCCCGAGCCCGGGCGAGCTCCCGGTGAACGGCGGCGACGCCGAGACCGACCTCCCGACCGTGAAGCTCCCGGACGGGTCGCGGGGCTGGGTCTGGATCTTCTGGGACACCGTCGCCGACCCGCCGTCGGACGCCCTCCCGCCCGTCGTCGACGAGGCCCTCTCGAGGGTGCAGCTCCCCTCGCCCTCCCTGTCGACCTCGCCCTCCCGGGTGAGGGGCGTCCACCACGCCACCCTCGTCAACCTCCCTACCTGGCTGTGGGTCTCCCCCTCGATCTGGCGCACCTACGCCGCCACGGCGACGGCCGGGCCGGTCGTCGCCACCGTGTGGGCCGAGCCGGTGAGCGTCACCTGGAGCGCCTCGTGGGACTTCCCGCTGCCCTCCTCGGACCCCGAGGGCGGGACCACCTTCGGCCCCGAGCACCTCGAGGTGACCTGTGACGGACCGGGTGTCGCCTACCAGCCGGCAGACGGTGGGGCGGCGGTCCCCGGCGCCTGCGAGGCCGTCTTCGCCCAGTCGAGCCTCGGGACCTGGCAGGAGCTGCGGGCGGATGTCACCTGGGTGGTCCACTGGGCCCTCTCGGACACCGCCGGTGTCGTCGGAGGCGAGGGGCTCCTCCCCTCGCTCACGACGTCGGGACGGACGCCGATCAGGGTGATGCAGGTCGAGTCGGTCGTCACCTCCGGGTGACGGCCGGGACCTGGGCCGGGCCGCCCGCGTCGGGATCCACCAGGACGCGACAGCCCTTTCGTATGGTGGAGAACGTGGTCGACGTCTCCTCTGCCCGGCTCGGGCTCACCAAGCGCACCGCTCTTCGGACGAACAAGGACAAGGCGGAGCAGGCGCTCGGCCGCTTCGTCAGGCTCGAGAGCTGGAACGGCCTGTCGGCGGGCGACGTCGTGAGGGTCGCCGGCCACTCGGCCCGCGGCCGTCACTGGCGCTTTAGGGCGCACGTGACCAACACGAGCAACGGGGCGAGCTGGGTCGAGGTCTCCCTCGTCGAGGGCTCCCCGCCCTCCCGCCGCCCCGTGGCGACGGGCGAGGAGGAGGTGCCCCGCGTCGAGCGGGTGCGGTCCTTCTCGCCCGAGCTCGTCACACCCCGCTGGCGCCGCCGGAGCCGCGGCCCTCGCGAGACGCAGGCGCTCGCCCAGCCGTCGCTCTTCTGAGCGGGCCGGCAGGGGGCTCACCGAGAGGCGGGACGCTGCCGGGCTCCGGCCCCGTGTAGGCCGCCCGGGTCCTGAACCGGAGCCGGTGCCCATACTCCTCCATGCCGTGTGCCACCCAGCCGGCGAGGCGCGCCGTCGTGAAGATCGCCTCGGCCGACCCCTCGGCCATGCCGGCAGCGCCGACGAAGGTGCCGAGGGCGAGGTCGACGTTCGGGAAGGCGGCCGGCCGCTCGGCTCTCACCGCCGCGATGACGCCGTCGGCCGCCTCGAGGAACGGGTTGCCGGAAAAGGCGCTCCGGAGCGCCTCGAGGAGCGCCTCGGCTCTCGGGTCCGCCCGGCGGTAGACGAGGTGCCCGAAGCCGGCCAGCTCCTCCCCGGAGGCGAGCCGGTCGCCGACGGCGCGCTCGACGCCCCGCTCGGCCGCCTCTGAGACGAGGCGGGCCGCCCGGTCGCCCGCCCCGCCGTGCAGGGGTCCGCCGACGGCTGCCATGCCGGCCATCACGACCCGGTAGAGGTCGGCCCGGGTGGAGGCCGCCACCCTCGCCGCCAGCGTCGAGGTGGCGAGCTCGTGGTCGGCGAGGAGGACGAGGGCGGCGTTCATCACCCGCGTCTCTGCCGCGCTCGGCGCCCGCCTCGCGAGGCGGCACCAGAGGCGCTCGGCGACCGGCGCCGGGCCGTCCTCTGCCGCCGGCTCGGCGAGGCGGGGGAGCGCCTCGACGAGGACGGCGATCATCCGGGCCCCCCGCCGGGCGGTCCCCTCCGGCTCCCTGCTGTGCCGGTAGGGGTCCGCAGACCCGGCAGCCGCCAGGGCGAGCAGCAGGCGGTCGAGCGGGGCGGCGTCCGCCGGGGGGAGGGCTGCGGCCGCTCTCGCCGGTTCGAGCAGGCCTGCCGGCGCCTCGAAGAGCTGGCGGGCATCCTCTGCCGGTTGGCCCCAGAGGAAGAGGGCCACCTCCTCGAACCACGCCGCCTTCGCCGCCTCGGTGACGTCCCATCCCCGGTAGTAGAGGTGGCCGTCCGGGTCGAGCAGGGTGAGGCCGGAGTCGACGACCACCTCCAGGCTTCCCGCCCGGCCCGCCCCGCCCCGCTGGCGGGCGGCGAGGCGGGCCACCTCGCCGGCGTCGAGCAGGCTCTCGCGGCCCCCCGGCCGCCGGCGGCTCGAGAGCAGGCCCCTGCTCACGTAGGCGTAGACGGTCTCCCGCTTCACCCCGAGGCGGCGGGCCGCCTCGGCGACCGAGAGTCCCGCCGGGAGCGGTTCGCCGGCCATGCCTCCAATATACATTGATTGAAATCAACGTTGACAAGTAATCGACCGAGCCGCAGACTCGAGCCATGGAGCACGCTTCCCGCACCCGTCCCGGGAGGACGGTCGCCGACCTCATGACCTCACCCGCCGTCACGGCGGCCGCCAGCGAGAGCCTCACGGCCGCCGCCTCCCGGATGGCGTCAGAACGAGTCGGATCGGTCGTCGTCCTCGACGACGGAGCGCTCGCCGGGATCCTCACCGAGCGGGACCTGCTGGCGGCCGGGGCGGCCGGAGCCGACCCGGCGGCGGCCACCGTCGGCGAGTGGATGACGCCCGGCCCGGACGTCGTCGGCCCCGACGAGGAGGTGATCGACGCCTGGCGGCGCTTCGCCGAGCACGGCTACCGCCACGTCCCGGTCGTCGCCGGCGACGAGGTGAAGGGCGTCGTCTCGCTGCGCGACCTCGTCCGGGTGGCACAGCTGCGACCCGTCGACGGCCTCTACACCGACGTCCCCCGCGGGCTCGAGGGCGTGGTGGCGGCGGAGACCTCCGTCGGCTCGGTGCGGGGCATGGAGGGCTTCTTCCACTACCGCCAGTACGACGCCACCGAGCTCGCCCGCACGAGGAGCTTCGAGGACGTCTGCCAGCTCCTCTTCGACGGCGAGCTGCCCGAGGCCGGGCGGCCCTCGGTCGCGGACGAGCTGGCCGAGCTCTCGTCGCTCCCCGCCGGCCTCGAGGCACTGCTCCCCGGGATCGTCGCCGCCTCGCCCGGAGCCCCCCTGCTCGACCAGCTCCGCTCCGCCGTCTCGCTGCTCGGGGCGGTCGAGGGCATGCGCCCGACCCGCGACCTCACCCATGTGGAGCTCCGCCGGGACGCCCTTCGCATCGTCGCCGCCATGCCGCTCTTGGCGGCGGCCCTGCACCGACTGGCAGGCGGGCTCGCACCGGTGCCGTCCGATCCCGCCCTCGGCATGGCGGCGAACTACCTCGCCATGTTGACGGGGAGCCGTCCCTCGCCCGAGGCGGCGGCCGCCCTCGAGCGCTACCTCGTCCTCACGATCGACCACGGGCTCAACGCCTCCACCTTCACCGCCCGGGTCGTCGCCTCGACCGGGGCCGATCTCGCCGCCGCCGTCGTGGCGGCGATCGGCGCCCTCTCCGGGCCGCTGCACGGCGGCGCCCCGAGCCGGGCGCTCGACACCCTGGACGCCATCGGCACCCCCGAGCGGGCCGAGGCCCACATCACCTCGTTGGTCGCCTCCGGGGAGAGGATCATGGGATTCGGGCACCGCGTCTACAAGACGGTCGACCCCCGCTCGGAGCTCATGAAGGAGACGGCCCGGGAGATCGGCGCTCCCCTCTCCGGCCTCGCCGAGCAGGTGGAGCAGACCGTGCTGTCGGTGCTGGCCGAGATGAAGCCGGACCGCAAGCTCTACACCAACGTCGAGTTCTTCGCCGGGGTGGTGATGGACGGCTGCGGGATCCCCCGCCAGATGTTCACGCCCACCTTCGCCTTGAGCCGCACCGTCGGGTGGTGCGCCCACGTCCTCGAGCAGGCGGCCGACAACCGGATCATCCGCCCGGCCTCCCGCTACGTCGGGCCCCCGCCCCCACAGCCCGTCCCGCCGCGGCCCTGATCAGGAGAGGAAGCCGCGGGCGAGCTCCTCGAAGGCGGCCGTCGACCACTCGAGCGACTGGACGTCGATCCGCTCGTCGTCGCCGTGGAACATCGCCGAGTACCGCTCGTAGCCGAGCCGGTTGGAGAACATCCCGAAGCCGTAGGCCTGCACCCCCTTGCGCCGGAAGAAGCGGGCGTCGGTCGCCCCCACCATGAGGGAGGGCACCACGACGGCGTCGGGGTGGAAGCGGGCGGCCAGCGCCGTCATGGCCGAGAAGAGCGGGGTGTCGGCCGAGGAGGCGCTCGGCGGGTCGTCGATGGCCTCGAGCACCTCGACCTTGTCGGCGAGCTCGCCGGCCGCCTCGGCGATGAGCGCCCGGACGTCCGCCTCGGTCCATCCGGGCATGGTCCGGATGTCGACCTCGAGCTCAACCGCGTCCGGGATGACGTTGATCTTGGTGCCCCCGTGC
>JAKACF010000150.1 GCA_021821585.1 Actinomycetes bacterium | reverse complement strand
AGATCTCGCCGACGGCGAGCAGTCACCACGCGGCGGCGCTCGTCATCGCACGACGCGGGCTCGGACAGCGAGCACGGCGACGGGAAAGGTGTGCCTCGACCCCACCAGGAGATGGGCGAGAGCGAGCTACCGACTCCGCCGTGTGGCCCGTGCCGGCTGGGCAACCAGCCGGTCTGTCCGGGCAGCAAACGAGGGAACCCCGACCCCACAAGGCCAGAGGGCAGCCGCACCCGCGGCAGAGGACCCGACCGGCCGAGCGGGACCCTTGGGGGGACCAGGTGACCCAAGACCGTTCGGGGCCACCCGCAAGGCGGGGCTCAGTTCCGCTGAGTGTGTAGGAACGGTTGACCGTCCGCATCCCGATGCCGGCGTTGTTCACCACCACGTCCACCCCGCCGAGCCGGTCCGTCACCTCGGCGGCCGACTGTTCCACCGACCGGGGGTCGCGCACGTCGGTCGGGAGGGCCAAGGCGGCGAGGCCCCGCGCGCGGCGGTCGGCGACGGCTCCGTCGAGACGGGGCCCGGGACGGCTGGCGAAGGCCACCGTCGCCCCCTCGGCGAGGAGGGCGTCGGCCATCGCCTCGCCGAGACCGCTCGTCGCCCCCGTCACCACCACCCGGACCCCTCGAGCTGCATCGCCGCGACGGTAGTGGCCGGGCGCGAGGCCGGCTGCTCGCCGGCGGCGCGGCGCAAGGCGGACCTGCCCCGCCGAGCCCGTCGGCCACCTGCCGGTAGCATCGTTGTGGGCGGCTGAACTCTCGAGACGGCGCAGGTCTCTGCGGGCTCGTCCGCGCCGTGGGTCCCTACGTCGTCTCGAGTTCGCACATGTCTTCTCCGCCTCTCTGGTACCGGCGCCTCGGCCTCCTCGTGACCGCCGGGGTCGTCCTTGCCGCTCTCGTGAGCGGCGTCCTCACCGTCCGTTTCGCCGAGGCCTCCGGCGGTGCCGGCGTGAGCGAGCAGACGCTCACCTACTGCACCGAGGGCGGCTCGCGCCTGCACATGAACCTGTTCATGCCGACCGGCCGGAAGCTGCCGCTGCCGGCCGTCCTCCAGGTGCACGGGGGCGGCTGGGTGAGCGGACACCCGATGCACTTCCTCGCCGACTCGCCGATCCTCGCCGGACTGGTCCGCAACGGGATCGCCGTGGCCTCGGTCGGCTACCGGCTCGCGCCAGGTGCCCGGTGGCCCGCCCAGATCCGCGACGTCGAGTGCGCCATGCGCTCGCTGAGGGCGCACGCCGCCCTGCTCGGGATCGACCCCACCCGCATCGGCGCCTGGGGCGACAGCGCCGGCGGGCAGCTCGTCAGCCTGCTCGGCACCGCTCCGCAGTCCTACCGCTACCGGGACGAGCCCTATGCAGGGGAACCGGTGCGGCCCCGCGCGGTCGTCGACGAGTTCGGCCCGGTCGAGCTCTCCGCTCCGGTGTGGGGCAGAGCGCTGCAGCGCTACATCCGGGCCACCTTCGGGGTCGAGGCCGGCACGCCGGCGCCGGTGCTCGAGGCGGCGAGCCCTCTGCAGCACGTGGCGCCGGGGGACCCGCCCTTCCTCATCCTGCAGGGGACGGCCGACCGCCTCGTGCCGTTCTCACAGTCGGTGGACTTCGCCGCCGCGCTGCGGGCCGACCGGGTGCCGGTCAGGCTCGTCCTCGTCTCGGGCGGCGGACACGGCCTGCTCACGCCGGGCGAGCGCCCCTCGCCGCGGTGGCTCGACAGCCTGGTCGTGCGCTATCTCGTCCACGAGCTGGCCCCAGGGACCCCGGCGGCGCCGGGGTCGAGAGCCCGTCGCTGAGGAGCGCTCAGAGACCGAAGCCGAGCGAGGGGTGGGCGATCCGGAAGTGCGCCATCACCTCGTGGAAGAGGGGGACGGCGAGGCTCGAGGGACCGAGCACGAGCACCTCGTAGGCGACGTGGCCGTCGAGCACCACCATCCCGATCCCCCCGGTCCGTCCGCCGACGCCGGCGAGTCGTACGGCTTTCACGCCGTCGAAGCGCGTCGTGCGCGCCATCGAGAGGGTGCCGTGCTGGGCGGACTTGGTGAGGAACGCCGAGACGAACGACCGGAGGTGGAAGCCCGCCGGAGACCCGACGGGGAAGGGGTAGACGCCGATCGAGACGGTGACCCCGTCGGAGGCGGAGGAGTACACGGTCGCCACGTAACCCTTGGCGGCGAGGCGGAGGTGGTTGTGCGAGGCCGCCGGAGCGCTCGGCAGGGCCGCGGTGAAGGGGAAGCCACCGGCGCGGAAGGACCGGGGCGCCAGCAGGCTCGGTGTCGCGCCCTGCTGGCGGGCCCTCGAGCTGAGCCCGCTTGCCACCAGCCCGGCGCCGATGGCGAGCACGGCGACGAGCCCGAGGGCGGCCGTGAGCCGCTTCGCCCCCCCGGTCCGGGCCGGGGCTGCGGCGGTCCACTCGTCTGGGGGGCGGGTCGGGCGCCCGCTCGACGCCGGGGCCGCCCGGGCAGGAGCGCGCCCGGCCGCCTGCGGCGTCCGGGAGCGGGGTCGGGTGGCATCGCCGAGCCGAACGACCTGGGCGCTCCCGGTGGCCGGCACCGGCCCGGGGCCGGCCCGGTGGAGCGCTCCATCGGGCGTGGGTGCCGTGTCGGCAGGCGCCCCGCAGGCCGGGCAGGTCGAGAGGAAGAGGATGTCCGCGTCGCAGACGCGGCAGCGTCCGGGATGTCGGGTCTCCCCGTTACCGAGCGCCGATGGGACCGGCATGTGGCCAGTATCGGCAGGATCGGCCTTGGTCTTGAGCGAATTTCTCGCTGTGACCTGGGAAAAGTCGTCTCTCCGGGTCAGACCGGGACGCTCTGGTGCACGCCTGTGGAGGCGTCGCGGCCGTCCCGGTGGAAGCTGAGGCCCTCGTCGGCGATCCTGCCGTGGCGGAGCGTCCGCAGGTCGAGCAGGTAGTTCTGGTGGAGCCGCCACGGCGTGCGCGCCCCCTGGCGGGGGAGGGAGTCGACCGAGCGGAGCACGTAGCCGGAGGTGAGCCCGACGAAGGGCTCGGTCGGCAGGCTCGGGTCGGGGGACTGCGGGACGCAGACGCGGTAGCCGTGGGAGTCCATGTAGCCGAGCAGGCGGCAGACGTACTCGGCCGCCAGGTCCGCCTTGAGCGTCCAGGAGGCGTTGGTGTAGCCCATGGTGGCCGCCAGGTTCGGCAGGCCGCTGAACATGATGCCCTTGTAGCCGACGGTCTTGGCGAGGTCGACCGGCTCGCCGTCGAGGGAGATGCGCATGCCGCCGAGGACGAGCATGTTGAGACCCGTCGCCGTCACGATGACGTCGGCCTCGAGCTCGTCGCCCGAGGCGAGGAGGATCCCGGACTCGGTGAGGCGCTCGACGTGATCCGTGACGATGCTCACCCGCCCGGTCGAGATCGCCTTGAACAGGTCGGCGTCCGGCACGAGGCAGAGCCGCTGGTCCCAGGGGTCGTAACGGGGAGTGAAGTGGGTGGCGACGTCGAAGCCGGCCGGGAGGTGCCTGGCGACGCCCTTGGTCAGGACCGAGCGCATGTAGCCGGGCGCCCGCCGGCTCAGCTGGTAGGAGACCATGGCGAGGAGGACGTTCTTCCAGCGGAGCAGCGGATAGGCGAGCCCGGCCGGCAGCTTCCCTCTCAAGAGGTCCGCCAGCGGGTCGCGTGCCGGCAGCGAGGCGATGTAGCTGGGCGAGCGCTGGAGCATGGTCACATGCGCCGCCTTCTCCGCCATCGCCGGGACGAGGGTGACCGCCGTGGCGCCGCTCCCGATGACCACCACCCTCTTGCCGGCGTAGTCGAGGTCCTCCGGCCAGTGCTGGGGATGGACGATCGGTCCGGCGAAGCGCTCCGCCCCCTCGAAGCGGGGCGAGTAGCCCTCGTCGTAGCGGTAGTAGCCGGTGTTGGCGTAGAGGAACGAGCACGTGAGCCGCTCGGTGCCGCCCGAGCCCGTCGCCACTTCCAGCTCCCAGCGGGCCGTCTCCGAGCACCAGTCGGCCGCCACCACCCGCCGGCCGAGGCGGACGCGGTCGACAAGGCCGTTCTCCTCGGCCGCCTCGGTGATGTAGCGGAGGATCGAGGGGCCGTCCGCGATGGCCTTCGGGTCCCGCCAGGGCTTGAAGGAGTACCCGAGGGTGAACATGTCCGAGTCGGACCGGATGCCCGGGTAGCGGAAGAGGTCCCAGGTCCCGCCGATCGTGTCGCGCGCCTCCAGGATGGCGAAGCTCTTCGACGGCCAGCGGGCCTTCAGGTGCGAGGCGGCGCCGATCCCCGACAGGCCGGCGCCGACGATCAGCACGTCGAAGTGTTCTCTCTGGGCGTTCATCGTCTCCGGACCATATCCATTCGTCTGTCTGGCTGCCGGGAGTCTATCGGTGAAACTTACCCATTGGACACTTATCTCGCACCTCGTGCCGGGGTCAGCCGGCCGGGAGGAAGTGGAGGAGGAGGCGCCGGTCGGGGTTGTCGAGGTTCGGGTCGATCAGCACCACCCGCTGCCAGGTGCCGAGCACCAGGTGTCCGGACTCGACCGCCAGCACGAGCGACGGGCTCACGAAGGCCGGGAGGACGTGGTCCCGCCCGTGGCCGGGGGAGCCGTGGGCATGGCGGTAGCGCCGGTCGCGGGGCAGCATCTCCTCGACCGCCTCGAGCAGGTCGTCTTCTGTGCCCGAGCCCAGCTCGATGAGGGCGAGGCCGGCGGTCGCGTGCGGGAGGAAGAGGTGGCACAGGCCGTCGCCCTTGTCGGCGGTGAAGGCTGCCACCTCGTCGGTGACGTCGAGCGCCCATCGCCGTCCCGTCCTCAGGCGTACCTCGGCGCTGTCCACGACGCGGCGACGTTACCCGGGGGGCGGCTGCGACGCGACGGGCGGGTCGAGGCGATGCGCGAGACTCGGCCCGTGACGGTCGCCGGCGTATCGACGCGTCCGTCCACGCGGGTGCGCCTGCCGCTCGTCGTGACGGCCGTCGTGCCGGTCGGGCTCGCGATCGCACTCGGTGCCGTCTCGCTCTCGTCCCGGAGCATCTGGCTCGACGAGTCGGCGACGATCGCCATCACGAGCCAGCACGGCGCCGCCTTGTGGGCCGGGATGAAGAGGGACGGCGGCAACATGCTCGCCTACTACGCCCTCATCCACGTCCTGATCGGCCTGTTCGGGAGCTCGACGCTGGTCCTCCGCCTGCCGTCGGTGCTCGCCGGCGGCCTCACGGCCGGCGCCGTCACGGCGCTCGGCGCCCGGCTGTTCGACCGCACGGTGGGCTTCGCCGCCGGCGTGCTCACGGCGGTCAGCCTGCCGCTCGTCTACTGGCAGCAGAACGCCCGGGCGTACTCGATGATGTTCGCGTTCGCCGCCGTGTCCTTCGCCGGTTTCGTCGCCCTCGTCGACGGCGAGTCCCGCCGCCGGCCGGGCCACCCCCCGGCATGGGCGTGGCCGACCTACGTGGTGGCGCTCGTCCTCGGGGCCTACATGAGCCTCCTCGCCCTCCTCGTCGTGCCAGCCCAGCTGCTGTCGCTCGTCTGGTACCGCCGCCGCCTGCGCCAGGTGTTCCTGGCACTCGCCCTCACGGCGCTCTGCGCCCTCCCGATCCTCGTCCTCGCCCGCGAGCGCGGCGCCGGGCAGTTGTTCTGGGTGCCGAGGCCGGACCTGTCGACGACGGGGGCCGTGGTGCAGTCGCTCGCCGCCTCGGCGCTGCCGCCGCTGTTCCACCAAACGGCCACGAGCCTCCCGCTGCTCGGGGTCACCCTCGCGCTCCTGGCGCTGGCCGCCGCCGTCGCCCTCTCGTCCCGGCGCGACGGGCTCGGTGACCGGCGGCCCGATCGGGCCCTCTTCGCCGGCGTGCTCATCGCCGGCTGGATCGTCGTCCCCTTCGTGCTCGACCTCGCCGAGTCCTTCGTCGGCCAGTCCGTCTACCAGTCGAGGTACCTGCTCATCTCGGCCCCGGCCGTTGCGCTCTGCCTCGCATGGCTGCTGCTCGGGACCCGTCTCTCCCGGGCGGTCGGCTGGAGCGGGCTCGGCGTGCTCGTCGTCCTGCGCGGCCTGCAGATCGCCCCGACCTACGGGGTCTCCCCGGAGAACTGGCGGGCGGCGACCTCCCATGTGCTCTCCCGGGCGGAAGCCGGCGACTGCGTCGCCTTCTACCCAGCAGACGGGCGCCAGGCCTTCGACTACTACCTGCCGGCTCTCCGCGCCGGGCGGCCGGTTCCGCGCCCGATCCTCCCGACGACGCCCTTCGGGCAGACGAGGGCCTTCGTGGAGGACTACGCCACGCTGTCGCCGGCCGAGCTGTCCGCCGCCGCCGGCCGCTGCCGGCGGGTCTGGCTCGTCTCCTCCCATGTCGGCTCCTCGGCGACGGCCACCTCCCGCCAGCACGTGGCCCGCTTCCACCAGCTGGTGGATGCCCTCGAGCACGAGTACCGGACCCGCGCCGTGGCCTCCTTCGGCTACGCGAGCTCCGTCGACGTGCAGCTCTTCTCCGGCCGGACGGCGGCAGCGGGCTAGCTCGGGGACCACCTCGCGGCGGGCCCGTCGGGGACGGCGCCGGCGGGCCCGGCCGTCGCCCTCGGCGCTCAGGGCCGGAGGACGCTCCCGACGAAGGTGAGGGCGCTCAGCCCGATGAGCGAGGCGGCGGTGACGTAGACGAGGTTCCGCCAGGCCTGGCCGTGGACCCACTTCGCGAAGACGAGGACGACCGGGAACGCCGTGATGAGCAGCCGGGGGTTCGGCGGCACGTGCGCCGAGGTGACCATGAGGAAGGTCATGGCGGCGACGTAGACCCACACCTCGACCGGCAGGGTCCGGCGGTCCCGCCACAGCCACCTGAGGCCGACGACGAGGAAGGCTGTCCCGAGCAGGGCGACGATGTTGTTGAGGTTGATCGCCGCCAGGTGCGCCGGCGAGGTGACCTCTCGTGCCAGGCCGACGAGCTGGTTCGGGATCGCGAGCGGCGACGTCGACTCGTGCCAGCCGTCCCGCTGGGCGATGAAGCTGGCGAAGAACGAGCCGGTCCAGACCTTGAGGAAGAGGGCGAAGGCGACGGCGCCGGCCGGTGCGAGGAGCGGGGCGACGAGGCTCCGGCGCGCCTCGGAGTCCCGCCAGCCGTAGCGCCAGAACTGGACGAGGCTGGCGGCGGCGCACATGGCGACGACGGTGAGGGCGTCCGGCCCGATGCCCGTCGCGAGCCCGGCGAGCACCCCTGCGAGCAGCCAGCGCCGGTGGTGCAGGGCGAGCATCGTGCCCGCCACGAGCGGGATGAGCAGCCCCTCGGAGTAGTCCATCGTGAAGACGACGCTGCCGGGGAAGAGGCAGAAGACGAGGACCGCCTTGCGGGCCACCTCGGGGCCCCACCAGTCCGTTGCGAGGCGCTGGACGAGGACGGTGGCCACGAGGCCTCCGACGAGGGAGACGACGAGCCCGCCGATGACGTAGGACGACATGAGGAGATGGCTGACGAGCCACATCACCATCGAGTAGAGGGGGAAG
>JAKACF010000149.1 GCA_021821585.1 Actinomycetes bacterium | reverse complement strand
AAGGTCTTCGTCCGCGCCCCGGCGAGCCTGAGGGACGCCTTCGCCATGTCGCACGCCCGCGGCGACGCCGAGTTCCTCGTCTACGAGGACGAGCACCTGAGCTTCGGCGAGGTGGGACGACGGGTGGCGGAGCTCGGCGCCGCCCTGCACGACCGCTACGGCGTGCGCAAGGGGGACCGGGTGGCCATCGCCATGCGCAACTACCCCGAGTGGGTCGTCGCCTTCGCCGCCGTCGTGTCGATCGGCGCCATCTCGGTCTCGATGAACGCCTGGTGGACCGAGGAGGAGATCGCCTACGCCCTCGAGGACTCCGGGACCTCGGTCCTCATCGCCGACCGGGAGCGCCTGGAGCGGAGCGCCCCGGCCGCCGCCCGCCTCGGGGTCGCCATGGTCGGGGTCCGCCTGCCGGAGGCTGCCGGCCTGCCGGCCGGCGCCGAGCGCCTCGAGGACGTCGTCGTCGCCGGCGCCGCCCTCCCCGCGCTCGAGGTCGGCCCGCACGACGACGCCACGATCCTCTACACCTCGGGCACGACCGGGCTGGCGAAGGGGGCGGTCTCCACCCACGGGGCGATCCTGCAGGCCGTGATGGGCTTCGGCTGCCGGGTGGCGGCCGAGGCGGTCCGGCGCAAGAGCGCCGGCAGCACCGAGCCGGTCGTCGCCGCCGACCCGGCGTTCATCCTCGTCGTGCCGCTCTTCCACGTCACCGGGTGCGTCGCCGTCATGCTGTCGTGCTACCTCGGCGGGGCCAAGCTCGTGATGATGTACCGCTGGGAGCCCGAGCGTGCCCTCGAGCTCATCGAGCGGGAGAAGGTGACCAACTTCGTCGGCGTCCCGACCCAGAGCTGGGACCTGCTCGAGAGCCCCCGCTTCGCCGACTTCGACACCTCGAGCCTCGTGAGCGTCGGCGGCGGGGGCGCCCCGGCCCCGCCCGAGCTCGTCCGCCGGGTGGCCTCGCGCTTTGGCAGCGGGCGCCCCGGCATCGGCTACGGACTGACCGAGACGAACGCCTACGGGCCGCAGAACGCCGGCGAGGACTACCTCACCCACCCGACGAGCACCGGCCGGGGCACGCCGATCCTCGAGATCGAGGTCCGCGACCCCGCCGGGCGGCCGCTCCCGCCGGGGGAGCGGGGCGAGATCTGGTTCAAGGGGCCGCACCTCATCCGCGGCTACTGGAACCAGCCCGAGGCGACGGCCGAGGCGATCGTCGACGGCTGGCTGCGGACCGGCGACGTCGGCCGGGTCGACGAGGAGGGCTTCGTCTACGTCGAGGACCGGGCGAAGGACATGGTGCTTCGGGGCGGGGAGAACGTCTACTCGGCCGAGGTCGAGGCCGTCATCTACGAGCACCCGGCCGTCTACGAGGCCGCCGTCTTCGGCCTGCCCCACGAGCGCCTCGGCGAGGAGGTGGCGGCCGCCGTCTACCTGAAGCCCGGGGCGAAGCTCACGCCCGAGGAGCTGCAGGCGCACGTCGCCGCCCACCTCGCCCCCTTCAAGGTGCCGAGCCGGGTCGTGATCCTCGAGGAGACGCTCCCCCGCAACGCGGCGGGCAAGATCCTGAAGCGCCAGCTGCGAGAGGAGCTGTCCGCCTCGGGGAGCCTCGAGCCCTGAGCGCCTCGGCGTTCACGGGTGCCGGGGCCCTCGCCGCCGGCGAGGGCGTACGATCGACCGTGGCCGCGCGACGACCCTTCCCAGGAGAAGCGAGCCGGCAGCAGTGACCGGGCTCCGGACCGGCGCCCTCGCCGGCCTCGCCGACGCCCTCTCGCCCGGCTCGCTCCTCGCCGACCCGGAGCTGATCGGGCCCTACCTGCAGGACTGGGCCCGCTATCCCGGGGTCGGCCGTCCGCTCGGGGTGGTGCGGGCCACCTCGTCGGGCGACGTCCAGGCGGCCGTCAGGTGGGCGGCCGAGCGGGGGGTCGCCGTCGTCCCCCGTGGCGCCGGCTCGGGGCTCTCCGGAGGGGCGACCGCCGTCGAGGGAGGGATCGTCCTCAGCCTGGAGGCGATGCGGGACATCGCCGTCTCCACCGAGATGCGCGTGGCCGTCGCCGGCCCGGGCGCGCTCAACGTCGAGGTGAAGCGGGCGGCCGCCGCCGTGGGGCTGTGGTACCCGCCCGACCCGTCCTCGTTCGAGATGTGCTCGATCGGCGGCAACGCCGCCACGAACGCCGGCGGGATGTGCTGTGTGAAGTACGGCGTGACCTCCGACTACGTCCTCGGCCTCGAGGTGGTGCTGGCGGACGGGACGCTCGTGCGCCTCGGCGGGCCCCGGCTGAAGGACACCGCCGGCCTCTCGCTCACCAAGTTGTTCGTCGGGAGCGAGGGGACCCTCGGCGTGATCACGGAGGTGACCCTCCGCCTGCTTCCCGCCCCCCCGCCCTCCTCCACCCTCGTGGCGGCCTTCCCCGCCGTCGAGGCCGCCGTCGGGGCCGTCCTCGGCATCTTGAGGGTGCTCCGCCCCTCCACGCTCGAGCTCATGGACCGCGTGTCGATCAACGCCGTCGAGGACATGACGAACATGGGACTCGACCGGTCCGCCGGCGCGCTGCTCATCGCCCGCTGCGACGCCGGCGGCGAGGTGGCCGCCATGGAGGCGGCCTGCCGGGCCGCAGGCGTGAGCGAGTGCTACGCCACCGACGACGAGGACGAGGGCGAGGCCTTCCTCGCCGCCCGGCGGCTCGCCCTCGTGGCCCTCGAGCGCAAGGGGGCGCTGCTCATCGAGGACGTCGGCGTCCCGATCCCGCGGCTCTCCCAGCTCGTCGAGGCCGTCGAGGCGGTGGCGAGCGAGCACGAGACGACGATCTCGCTCATCGCCCACGCCGGCGACGGCAACACCCACCCGACGATCGTCTACGACGCCTCGGACCCGGCCGCGGCCGCCCGGGCCCGGGCGGCCTTCGGGGCGGTGATGGAGGAGGCGGTCGCCCTCGGCGGCACGATCACCGGCGAGCACGGGGTCGGCCGGTTCAAGCAGCCGTGGCTCGAGGGCTATCTCGGCCCCGAGGCGATGGCCCTCTCCCGGAGGATCAAAGAAGCGCTCGACCCGAAGGGGATCCTCAACCCGGGCGTCATGTTCTGATCGCCCCGGCGCTCAGGAGGCACGCCCGGCCGCCGGGAGCCGCTCGAGGACGAGCCACGACTGCAGCCCGCCCCGTGAGACCCGGGCGGAGAGCCCTTCTCCGGCCGCCGCCGAGAGGAGCTCGCGCTCGCCCGGGCGGGCCCCACGCCAGTTCGGGTCGAAGGCCGGCAGCCCGAGCTCGGGGTGGAGCGCACCGAGGCGGCCCCGCTGGGCGAGGAAGCGGGCCAGGTCGACGAGGCGGTCGCGACCCCGGCGCCTCCAGGAAGAGGTGGCGAACTCGAGCGCAGCCACGCCGCCCCGAGCGAGCAGCCGGGCCGACTCGGCGACGTAGGAGAGCGCCTCCTCCTTGCGGCTCACGTGCTGCAGGGTGGCGACGGCCACCACCCAATCGGCGCTTCCCGAGGGCAGCCCGGCGAGGAGCTCGGCCCCTCCCTGCCAGAGGGCGACCGCCGGGCGGTCCCCGAGCCGCGACCGGCAGCGCCCGAGCGCCACCTCGGAGACGTCGAGGGCGACCACCCGGCCGAAGGCCCTGGCGAGGTGGGCGGTCATGCGGCCCGACCCGCAGCCGATCTCGACGGCGAGCCTGCCCGACAGGGACCGTCCGGTGACCGCCTCGAGGGTGGCGACCACCTCGGTCGCCGTGGCGTCGCCGTCGTCGTGAGCAGGCCCTCGCCGCCGGCTGGCGGCCGCCAGGTCGCCGTGGCGCTCGTAGAAGCCGTCCCAGGCACCGGCATCGGGGTGGGCGAGGCGGGGAGCGCCCGAGGGATCCGCCACGCGGCGTGGTGCTGACACCGGGGTGCCAGTACCCCGTCGCGACCCTCCCGATACCTCCTGTCGAGCCGGCCGCCTCAGCCGGGCAGGGCCGAGTTGAGGTTGCCCGAGCGGAGCCCCTCGAAGTCCACCGTGACGTAGCGGTAGCCGGCGGACCTCACCGCCTCGACGACCTCGCTGCGGGCAGCCAGCAGGGCGTCGAGCTCGCCGAGGGGCACCTCGATGCGGGCGAGGTCCCCGTAGTGGCGGACGCGCACGGCCCGGAAGCCGAGCCGGCGGAGCCCCGACTCCGCCCGCCCCACCGAGGACAGCACCCCGAGGGAGACCGCCGTGCCGTACGGGATGCGGGAGGCGAGGCAGGCGGCCGCCGGCTTGTCGGCGGTGCGCAGCCCGAGATGCCGGGAGACCTCCCGGACGTCGTGCTTGGTGAGCTCGGCCGCCACGAAGGGGAACAGGGCCCCCCGCTCGGCCGCCGCCTCCTGGCCGGGCCGGTGGTCGCCGAGGTCGTCGAGGTTGACCCCGAGGACGACCCGGGCCCCGCCCGACGCCAGCGGCGCCAGGGCGTCCATGAGCTCGGCCTTGCAGTGGTAGCAGCGGTCGCCGCCGTTCGCCACGTAGTCGGGGTTGGCGAGCTCGTCGGTCTCGACCGGCTGCCAGGAGAGCGACCACTCCCGGGCGAGGGCCTCGCAGTCGGCCAGCTCCTCGGGGGCGAGCGACGGGGAGACGGCGGTGACGCAGGTGACCCGGTCGGCACCGAGGACGGTGGTCGCCTGCTGGGCGAGCAGCGCCGAGTCCGCCCCGCCCGAGAAGCCGACGACGAGCGGCCGGCCGATGTCGGAGAGCGTCCGGCGGAGCCGTCCGAGCGCCTCGGGCGGGCGGCTCACTCCCCGCCGGCCCCCGCCAGAGCGAGCACCTCGTCGGCCGGGGCGACGAAGCCCGAGTAGAAGCGGCCGAACTCGCCGTAGAGAGCCGACGCCTCGTCGAAGCGCATCGTGTAGACGCAGTCCTTCAGGTCGTCGGGGCGGGCGCCGAAGAGGGTGACGCCCCACTCGTGGTCGTCGACACCGGTCGAGCCGGTCACGAGCTGGAGCACCCGGCCGCGGAACTCGCGCCCCACCTTGCCGTGGCCGTACATGAGCTTCAGGCGGTCGTCGTAGTCGAGCGAGTACCAGTTCTCGGCTCCGGGCGCCCGCCGCTTCGACATCGGGTAGAAGCAGAAGGCCGGCAACCCGGCCGGGGGGAGCACCGGGTAGAGCCGGGCCCGCTTCATCTCCTCGGGCACCCCTGCCGCGTACTCGGAGACCTCCGTCAGCGAGACGTAGGAGTCGGCGACGGTGAAGCCGGAGAGCTGGACGGCGGTCTGCAGCTCCCGCAGCGCCCTCAGGTCCGGCCCGAGGCCGAGCAGGCAGAAGTCGGCCTTGTGCCCGAGGATGGAGGCGGCGACGACCTGGTGGTCGGACTTCTCCGCCGCCGAGATCGCCTCGAGGAGGCGCCCGGCGTCCGCCCGCTGGTGCCCGCCCAGCTTGCAGAAGAGGTGGACGACGTT
Source organism: Actinomycetes bacterium (assembly GCA_021821585.1). Classification (GTDB taxonomy): domain Bacteria; phylum Actinomycetota; class Acidimicrobiia; order Acidimicrobiales; family Bog-793; genus JAKACF01. Next base: position 2,049 of record JAKACF010000149.1, on the reverse strand, counting down.
CCAGCCGACGCTCGGCGAGAGGGGGTTGGGCTCACCGGTCGTGGTCACGGGTCAAGTGTAGGGGCGGCCCGCCGCGCTCGGAGAAGCCCCCCGGACGCGGAACAAGGGGCGCCGAGGCGCCCCTTGTCCGGTTCGATCCGGAGATCAGAAGTCCTCCATGCCTCCACCGGGCATGGCCGGAGCGGCCTCCTTCTCGGGCTTGTCCACGACGACCGCCTCGGTCGTGAGGAACAGGGCCGCGATCGAGGCGGCGTTCTGCAGCGCAGAGCGGGTCACCTTGGCGGCGTCGATGACGCCGGCGGCGAAGAGGTCCTCGTACTCCTCGGTGGCGGCGTTCAGGCCCTCCGAGGCGCTCTTCAGGTTCTTCACCTTCTCGACCACGACGCCGCCCTCGAGGCCGGCGTTGACGGCGATCTGCTTGATCGGCTCCTCGACGGCCCGTGCCACGATGCGGGCACCGGTCGCCTCGTCGCCCTCGAGCTTCTCGGCCCGGTCGAGGATGCTCTGCTGGCTGCGGAGCAGGGCCACACCGCCACCGGGCACGACGCCCTCCTCGATGGCCGCCTTCGTCGTCGAGACGGCGTCCTCGATGCGGTGCTTCTTCTCCTTCAGCTCGACCTCGGTGGCCGCGCCGACCTTGATGACCGCCACGCCGCCCGACAGCTTGGCGAGGCGCTCCTGGAGCTTCTCACGGTCGTAGTCGGAGTCGGTGTTCTCGATCTCGGTCTTGATCTGGTTGATCCGGCCCTTGATGTCGGCGTCGTCGCCCGCGCCCTCCACCACGGTCGTCTCGTCCTTGGTGACGACGATCTTGCGGGCACGCCCCAGCAGGTCGAGCGTGACGTTCTCGAGCTTCAGGCCGACCTCCTCGGTGACGACCTGGCCACCGGTCAGGATGGCGAGGTCCTGGAGCATGGCCTTGCGGCGCTCGCCGAAGCCGGGGGCCTTCACGGCCACGCTCTTGAAGGTGCCGCGGATCTTGTTGACCACGAGGGTGGCGAGCGCCTCGCCCTCGACGTCCTCGGCGACGATGACGAGCGGCTTGGACGACTGCATGACCTTCTCGAGGACCGGGAGCAGGTCACGTACGGCCGAGATCTTCGAGCCGACGAGCAGGATGTAGGGGTCGTCGAGGGACGCCTCCATCCGCTCGGGGTCGGTCACGAAGTAGGGGGAGATGTAGCCCTTGTCGAAGCGCATGCCCTCGACGAGCTCCATCTCCATGCCGAAGGTCTGGCTCTCCTCGACGGTGATGACGCCGTCCTTGCCGACCTTGTCGATCGCCTCGGCGATCATGCTGCCGATCTCCTGGTCGGCCGCCGAGATGGCCGCCACCTGGGCGATCTGGTCCTTCGAGTCGGTGACCTCCTTCGAGATCGTCTTCAGGCGCTCGACGGCGGCCTCGACGGCGGCCTCGATGCCGCGCTTCAGCGACATCGGGTTGGCCCCGGCGGCCACGTTGCGCAGCCCCTCGCGGACCATGGCGCCCGCCAGCACGGTGGCGGTCGTCGTCCCGTCACCGGCGACGTCGTCGGTCTTCTTCGCGACCTCCTTCACGAGCTCGGCCCCGATCTTCTCCCAGGGGTCCTCGAGCTCGATCTCCTTCGCGATGGAGACGCCGTCGTTGGTGATCGTCGGCGCACCCCACTTCTTCTCGAGGACGACGTTGCGGCCCTTCGGCCCGAGCGTGACTTTCACGGCGTCCACGAGCTGGTTCATCCCGCTCTCGAGCGCCCGGCGGGCCGTCTCGTCGAACGCGATCAGCTTTGCCATCTCGGTTGATCCTCCCTTTCGCCCCGGCTTTCGGACCGGGCATCTGGCACTCTCATCGATCGAGTGCCAGGTTAGCACTCTCCCACCGAGAGTGCTACAGGCCCCGGCCCGGAAGCGTCGTGCCGGGGCCTCCGGCCCGGGACGGGCGGGCTAGGGCGTGGCGGTCGCCCTCTCGAAAGCGGCGCGGACGGAGGCGGGGATTCGCCCGCGGGCCGGGACCTCGAGGCCCTCGGCCCGCGCCCAGGCGCGGATGTCGGAGGCAGCCGGCCCACCGCC
>JAKACF010000148.1 GCA_021821585.1 Actinomycetes bacterium | reverse complement strand
CGGATCCGGCCGTCTCGGGGATCTCTCGAACAGGCCACGCCGGCCACTACCAGCGACAATCCAATCCTACCAGGCGACGGCGGGCCTCAGGCGGCGCCACGAAGCACGAGGTCCCTCGTCGCGCTCAGCCGCAGGGCGGGGCCTTCGCCCTCCGTAGGGACTCGTTCGGGCGCCGTCTCGACCTGCCAGCCGCTCGTGGCCGGTCGGTGAGCCGACCGGGCGCTCGACACGATCGCAGTTCGTGCGGGGCTCGGTCCGCTCTGGTGGGGAGAGCCGGCGCGAGGTGCACAACAGGCCCTCCGTTGCACGGTCACTAGGATTCCGCCACCGACGCGGGAGGGGTGATGGCGAGCAGCAGCAGGAAGAGGCGGGCACCCCGGGCCGTTCGGCGGGCCGGGCTCGCCTTGGCGGCGGTCGGGCTCCTCGGTGCGCTCGCCTCGACCGGGTCCACGCCAGGGGCGCCCCACTCGAGCATGACCGGTCGCCGAGGCGTCGTCCGCGGGGCCGTCGTCGGTCGCGTCGCCAGCTTCCGCCTTCCCGCCCTGCACAGCCTGTGGCCGGGTGAGCGCTACACCCAGCAGAGCACGAACTGGTCCGGCCTCGTCCTCACCGGCAGCGGCTTCCACGGTGCGAGGGCCAGCTGGACGGTGCCGGCGGTGAAGGCATCCTCGGAGAAGCTGTACTCGGCCACCTGGGTCGGGGTCGACGGGGTGACGAGCTCGAAGCTCATCCAGACCGGGACCGCCCAGGACACCGCCGGCGGCTACTGGCCCTGGTGGGAGCTGCTCCCGAACAGCGCCGAGGCGATCCCCCATCCCGTGCGCCCCGGGGACCACATCGACGCCTCCGTCATCGAGACGGCGAGCGGGCAGTGGACGATCTCCATGACCGACACGACGGCGGGGTGGACCTGGCACTCCAGGTCCCTCCGGTACTCGCCGCCCGGCCTGTCGGCCGAGTGGATCGAGGAGGCGCCCACCGTCGGGTCGACCCAGTCCACCCCGGCCGACTTCGGCACGGTCCGGTTCTCCGGGACCCAGGTCTACGGCAACTTCGGATCGGGCACCGGCTGGTACGGCACCTCCATGACCGCCAAGAACGAGGTCGAGCTCGTCGACCAGAGCGGGAAGGTCCTCGCCCTGCCGAGCGCACCGACGCCGCAGTCGGCGAGCGGCCAGTCCTTCTCCGACCACTACGTGAGCGCCCCGAGCGTGCCGAGGGCGCTCTCGGGGCTGCCCCAGACGACGTCGGTCCGCCTCGCCTGGCAGGCCCCCTCGAGCGACGGCGGCATGGCGATCACCGGCTACCAGGTCCGGGTGTTCAGGTCGGGTGTGCTCGTGAGGACCATCGAGGTCACCTCCACCTCGACCACCGTCGGGGGCCTCTCCACAGGGGGCCAGTACGCCTTCTCCGTCGCCGCCCACAACCTCGGCGGCTGGACCTCCCCCTTCAGCACTCGGCTTGCCGTCATGCCGACCCCGCCCCCGGTCGTGCGGGTCTCGAGCCCGGCGCGCTCGTTCCAGGTCACCCGGCAGGTCCTCGCCCGCTATTCGGCGACCGACCGGCTCGTCAAGGTGGCGAGCTACGACGTCCGCTACGAGGTGCGCCGGTACGACCAGGCCGGCTTCGGCGCCTGGAGGTACCCGTCGGGCTGGCAGCACACGAGCCGCGACTACGAGTCCGTCTTCGGCGCACCGGGCGACGAGTACTGCTTCTCGGTCCGGGCGCGCACGGCCAACGGGGCGATCTCGACCTGGTCGGCCCCGCACTGCAGCGCCCTTCCCCTCGGCTCGGCGTCGCTCGGGGTACGCGTGGCGTCCTGGAGCCGGCACACGTCGGCGGGCTACTACCTCGGCGCCTACGCCGAGACGACCCGTCCCGGCGCCGAGCTCGCCATCTGGAACGCCCACGTCCGCCGGATCGGGCTCGTCGTCACGAAGTGCCCGACCTGCGGCGACATCACCGTCCTCGTCAACAACAGGGCCGTCGCGACGGTGAGCACGCATGCCACCACGACCGTCCACAAGGTCCTCGTCTTCCTCCCGCAGTTCTCCTACCGCACGGCGACGGTCTGGCTGAAGTTCACCGGCAAGGGGAGCCGGGCGATCGTCGAGGGCCTCGGCCTCACCTGAGACGTCCCTGCCGGGCTGCGAGACTGCGCCCATGGACCGGCTCGAACCGCAGGCGGAGCTCGGGGGCCTCGGCCTTCTCGACGGCGAGGTCCGCGTCGTCGACTACGACCCGTCCTGGCCCGCCGCCTTCTCGCTGCTCGCCGCCCCGCTGCGAGCAGTCCTGCCGGCGGCCCGGGTCGAGCACGTCGGCTCGACGTCGGTCCCCGGCTGTGCAGCCAAGCCGCTCGTCGACCTGAGCGTCGGGCTGGCGCCCGGCTCGTCCTTCGACCTCGACGCGGCGGACGCGTGCGGCCTCTCGTTCCGGTCCGTCAACCCAGAAGCCGTCCTGTTCGCCCGCTACGACGGCTCCGGGCTTCGGCTCTGCAACGTGCACGTGAGGGAGGCCGGCTCGGCGGGCGAGCGCTGGGACCTCCTCTTCCGGGACTTCCTCCGGGCCCACCCCGGCGAGGCGGCCGCCTACTCCGAGGCCAAGCGGCGGGCCGCCGGGGCGGCGGACCGGGCCGCCTACTCGGCCGCCAAGGCGCCGTTCATCGAGTCGCGCCGCCGGCGGATCGAGTCCTTCGCGGAAGAGACCGGCTGGCAGCTCGGGGCGCCCGCCCGGCCCTCGGCTGCCGGGGCGGCCGGTGCCTGACGCCCACTACGAGCTCCCCCGCCTCGCCCGCGTCTACGACGCCGTCGAGGGCGAGCGGCCCGACCTCGAGGTCTACGCCGCCCTGGCCGAGCAGCTCGGGGCGCACCGGGTGCTCGACGTCGGCTGCGGGACCGGGACGCTCGCCTGCCTGCTGGCCCGTCGCGGCCTCGAGGTCGTCGCCCTGGACCCGGCGGCGGCCTCGATCGCGCTGGCGCGGAGGAAGGACGGGGCAGACCGCGTCCGCTTCCTCCTCGGCGACGTCTCGGAGCTCCCGCCGGTCTCGGCCGACCTCGCCACCATGACCGGCAACGTCGCACAGGTCTTCTGCTCCGACGAGGGGTGGGCCTCGGCCCTGGCGGCCATCAGGGGCGCCCTCGTGCCGGGTGGCCACCTCGTCTTCGAGACCCGCGAGCCGCGGCGGGAGGCGTGGCTCGAGTGGACCGCGGAGGCCTCCCGGGTCCGCCGGGAGGTCCCGGGCGAGGGCGCCGTCGAGTACTCCGTCGAGGTGACGGCCGTCGACGGGCGGCTCGTGTCCTTCCGGTCCACCTACCGCTTCGAGTCGGACGGCGCCGTCATGACCTCCGACTCGACGATCTGCTTCCGATCGAGACCGGAGGTCGAGGCCTCCCTCGAGGCGGCCGGGCTCGACCTCGTCGAGGTGCGGGAGGCGCCGGACCGCCCCGGCAGGGAGATGGTCTTCCTCGCCCGGCGGCCCGCCTGACAGCACAAGGGCCGGGTCCCTCGGACCCGGCCCTTGCCAACGGATGGCGCAATCTGGTCTGCCGGCGGACCGGCAGCCCCGGCTCAGTTGTCGGCGCCGGCGCCCGCCAGCTCGACGGTCGGGGGCTCGAAGCCCTCGATGGCCCGGAAGGCGAGCGACTCCGGGTCGGAGCTGTCGACGTCGACGATGATCGTCTCGCCGACCCGGAACTCCTTCCAGAGGATCTTCTCCGACAGCGGGTCCTCGATGAGCTGCTGGATCGCACGGCGCAGCGGCCGGGCGCCGAGCTCGGGCTGGTAGCCCCTCGAGGCGACGAACTGCTTGGCCGCCGGGGTGAGCTCGAGGCCGATGCCCTGACCCTCGAGCTGCTCGCGCACCCGCTGGACCATGAGGTCGACGATCTGGATGACCTCGTCCTGGCTCAGCTCGTGGAAGACGATCACCTCGTCGATGCGGTTCAGGAACTCGGGGCGGAAGTGCTGCTTCAGCGCCTCGTGGACCTTGGACTTCATCCGCTCGTGGGTCACCGCCTCGGAGGCCTTGGCGAAGCCGACCGACGCCTTGCGCAGGTCGCCCGTGCCGAGGTTCGAGGTCATGATGAGCACGGTGTTCTTGAAGTCCACCGTCCGGCCCTGGGCGTCGGTGAGGCGGCCGTCCTCCAAGATCTGGAGCAGGGCGTTGAAGACGTCCGGGTGGGCCTTCTCCACCTCGTCGAAGAGCACGACCGAGAAGGGCTTCCGGCGGACGGCCTCGGTGAGCTGGCCTCCCTCCTCGTAGCCGACGTAGCCCGGGGGCGAGCCGACGAGCCGGCTGACGGTGTGCTTCTCCATGTACTCGCTCATGTCGAGCTGGATGAGGGAGCTCTCGTCGCCGAAGAGCAGCTCCGAGAGCGCCTTGGCGAGCTCGGTCTTGCCGACGCCGGTCGGGCCGAGGAAGATGAACGACCCGCTCGGGCGCTTCGGGTCCTTCAGGCCTGCCCGGGTCCGCCGGATGGCACGCGAGAGCGCCTTGATGGCGTCCTCCTGGCCGATGACCCGCTTGTGCAGCTCGTCCTCCATGCGGAGCAGACGGGCGGTCTCCTCCTCGGTGAGCTTGTAGACCGGGATGCCGGTCCAGTTGGCGAGCACCTCGGCGATGACGTCCTCGTCGACGACGTCGAACAGGTCGACGCCTTCGGCCCGCCACTGCGACTCGAGGGCGGACTTCTTCTCGAGCTGCTCCTTCTCCTGGTCCGCCAGCCTCTTCGCCTCCTCGAAGTTCTGCTTCTCGATGGCGATGTCCTTCTTGCCCCGGAGGCTCGTGAGCTCCTCCTCGATCTTGCGGTACTCCGGCGGCGTCGTCATCCTGCGGATGCGCAGCCGGCTGCCGGCCTCGTCGATGAGGTCGATCGCCTTGTCGGGCAGGTAGCGGTCCGAGATGTAGCGGTCCGCCAGGTTGGCGGCGGCCACGAGCGCCTGGTCGGTGATGGTCACCTGGTGGTGCTGCTCGTAGCGGTCGCGAAGTCCCTGGAGGATCTCGATCGTGTGGGCGAGGGAGGGCTCCTCCACCTTGATCGGCTGGAAGCGGCGCTCGAGGGCGGCGTCCTTCTCCAGGTGCTTGCGGTACTCGTCGAGCGTCGTGGCACCGATCGTCTGCAGCTCGCCACGGGCCAGCATCGGCTTCAGGATCGAGGCGGCGTCGATGGCCCCCTCGGCGGCACCGGCGCCGACGAGGGTGTGCAGCTCGTCGATGAACAGGATGATGTCGCCCCGGGTGCGGATCTCCTTCAGCACCTTCTTCAGGCGCTCCTCGAAGTCGCCCCGGTACCGGCTGCCGGCCACGAGCGCCCCGAGGTCGAGGGTGTACAGCTGCTTGCCCTTCAGGGTCTCGGGCACATCGTTCGAGACGATCTGCTGGGAGAGGCCCTCGACGATGGCGGTCTTGCCGACGCCGGGCTCGCCGATCAGCACGGGGTTGTTCTTGGTCCTGCGCGAGAGGACCTGCATCACCCGCTCGATCTCCTTGTCCCGGCCGATCACCGGGTCGAGTTTGCGGTCCCGGGCGAGCTGGGTCAGGTTCCGGCCGAACTGGTCGAGCACCGGCGAGCCGGTCGGGCTCTCCTGGCCGCTGGCGGCGCCGGCACCCGGCGCCCCGGCGGCGGCTGCCTCACGGCCCTGGAAGCCGGAGAGGAGCTGGATGACCTGCTGGCGGACCCGCGAGAGGTCTGCGCCGAGGGACATGAGCACCTGGGCGGCCACGCCCTCGCCCTCGCGGACGAGACCGAGGAGCATGTGCTCGGTGCCGATGTAGTTGTGGCCGAGCTGGAGTGCCTCGCGCAGCGACAGCTCGAGGACCTTCTTCGCCCGGGGCGTGAAGGGCGGCGAGCCGGTCGGGGCGGACCCCGCCGGGCCGATCGTCTCCTCCACCTTCTCCCGGACGGCCTCGAGGGAGATACCGAGCGACTCGAGCGCCTTGGCGGCGAGGCCCTCACCTTCGTGGATCAGGCCGAGGAGGATGTGCTCGGTGCCGATGAAACTGTGGTTGAGGAGGCGTGCCTCCTCCTGAGCGAGGACCAGTACTCTGCGTGCCCGGTCAGTGAATCGCTCGAACAACTGCGGCTCCTCAGTGGACGGTTCTTTGGGTCAGTCTATCGGCAGGGGTTGTCTCGTCTGTAGGCAACTTGTCCCACCGGAGAATGTGTGATGTTGTCAACACCGCGTCGCACTCAGGGCTTCCCCGCAGCTGACCGCCCCTAATCCCCCCGCGGCGGGACCAGGGCCGACCGGCGCCGGCCCCCGGGGTTGTTCGACGGCCCGGCGAGTCGCCTAGGGTGCTATTTGGTGAGCGGGTCCGACCTCTTCGCACTCCCGGTCTCTGACGGCGAGCTGGCGCGCCTCGAGGCATGCCTGAGGGAGTCCGTCCTCGGTGACGATCCCTTTCTGAACGACGTCGCCAGCCACCTCATCCTGGCCGGCGGAAAACGCCTGCGCCCGGCCCTCACGCTCACCGCGGCCGAGCTCGGCGGCGGCCGGATCACGAGGGAGAGCCTGCTCGGGGGCGTCTCGGTCGAGCTCGTCCACCTGGCCTCGCTCTACCACGACGACGTCATGGACGAGGCCGTCCGCCGCCGCAGCGTGGCGAGCGTCAACGCCCGCTGGGGGAACCTCGTCGCCATCGTGGCCGGCGACTTCCTCCTCGCCCGCTCGGCCGAGATCGCCGCCAGCCTCGGTCCGGAGATCGCCGGCCTGCTCGCCGCCACGCTCGCCCGCCTCTGCCAGGGCCAGGTGTCCGAGGTGCGGGCCGCCTACCAGATCGAGCGCGACGAGAAGGACTACCTGTCGGCGATCGCCGACAAGACCGCTGCGCTCATGTCGACCGCCTGCCGGATCGGAGGGCTGACGGCCGGCCTCGACCGCACCATGGTCGAGGACCTCACCGCCTTCGGAGAGGCCTTCGGGATGGTCTTCCAGATCCGCGACGACGTCCTCGACGTCATCGCCACCGAGGCCGAGCTCGGCAAGCCGCCCGGCCAGGACCTCGCCGAGGGCATCTACACCCTCCCCCTCCAGCGGGCGCTGGCGGACCGCTCGGTGGCCCCGGCGCTGCGCGACCTGCTCGGCAAGCCCCTCGACGAGGACGATCGGGAGCGGGCGAGGGCCCTCGTCGCCTCCTCGAGCGGGATCGTCTCGTCCGCCCTCGTCGCCCGGACCTACGCCGACCGGGCGGCCGAGGCCGCCAGCCGGCTCGACGGCGACGCCATCAGCGCCCGCCTCGCCCGCCTGGCGAACGACGTCGCCGACGACCTCACCCAGGCGGCCGAGGGCGCCCGGGAGCGCTTCGAGCAGCTCGCCGGCTAGCTCGCCGGGCCCGGGCTCTCGGGCTCCCTCGCCGCCTCCGGGCGGAGCGTCGGGAAGAGCAGCACCTCCCGGATGTGGTGGACATCCGCGAGCAGCATGACGAGGCGGTCGACCCCGAGGCCG
>JAKACF010000002.1:29715-34969 GCA_021821585.1 Actinomycetes bacterium | reverse complement strand
CCGCCCGCCCCGACGAGGTCGTCGTAGCGCCCACCCGAGCAGATCGAGCCGAGCGACTCGAAGCCCTCCATCACCGTCTCGTAGACGGTGCCGGTGTAGTAGTCGAGCCCCCGCGTGATGCGGAGGTCCGCCACGAACAGCCCCGGGGACACCGCCCGGCCCGCCTCCATGACGGCCGACAGCTCTGCCAGCCCCTCGTCGAGCAGCCCGCTCGAGACGCCGATCGCCCGCACCTCGTCGACGAAGGAGAGGTCGGTGCTCGAGACGGCCCCGAGGCGGAGGCAGGCCCCGACCTGGGCGGGGGCGACCCCGGCGGCCTCGAGCTCGGCGGCGACCCCCTCCGGGCCGATCTTGGCGAGCTTGTCGAGCGCGCGGAGGGCGGCCGTGACCTCGCCGGTGTAGCCGAGGCCCTCGAAGAAGCCCTGGACGATCTTGCGGTTGTTGACCTGGACCCTGATGGGCGGGAGGGGGAGCCGACCGAGCGCCTCGGCGGCGACGAGCGGGACCTCCCACTCGAAGTGCGCCGGCAGGCTCCCGCGGTCGACCACGTCGATGTCGGCCTGGAGGAACTCCCGGTAGCGGCCCTCCTGGGGACGCTCGCCCCGCCAGGACTTCTGGATCTGGTAGCGGCGGAAGGGGAAGGCGAGGCGGCCGGCGTTCTCCCGCACGTAGCGGGCGAAGGGGACGGTGAGGTCGAAGTGCAGCCCGAGGCCGAGGTCGGCCTCGTCGGGCGAGGCCTGCAGGCGGCGCAGCACGTAGATCTCCTTGTCGGTCTCCCCCTTGCCCGTGAGGGCCTCGAGCGTCTCGACGGCCCGGGTGTCGAGCGGGCCGAAGCCGTGCAGCTCGAAGGTGCTGCGGAGGCTCGCGAGCACGTGGCTCTCGACGAGCTGGCCGTCGGGCAGCCACTCGGGGAAGCCGCGCATGGATGCCGCCAGGCTCATCGGGATCGACCTCGCTTGCTCGACCGGGCGCCGGGGACACACGGCGCCGGCGTGGCGACATGGTAACGAGCCGTCACGACGCCCCCCGGCGGGCGAGGCCGAGGGTCCCCTCGAGGAATGTGAGGAGGTCGGAGCGCTCGGCGATGAGCTTGGAGGTCGGCTTGCCCGCCCCGTGGCCGGCCGAGGTCTCGATGCGGCAGAGCACGGGCGCCTCGCCGGCCTGGGCGTGCTGGAGGGCGGCGGCGAACTTGAAGGAGTGTCCCGGCACCACCCGGTCGTCGTGGTCGCCCGTCATCACCATCGTCGCCGGGTAGGCGACGCCGTCGCGCACCTCGTGCAGGGGCGAGTAGGAGCGAAGGACGCGCCAGGCGGCCTCGTCCTCGGGGCTGCCGTAGTCGCTCGTCCAGGCCCAGCCGATCGTGAACTTGTGGAAGCGCAGCATGTCGAGGACGCCCACCTCGGGCACGGCCGCGCCGAAGAGCTCGGGGTGCTGGGTGAGGCATGCGCCGACGAGCAGTCCCCCGTTCGACCGGCCGTTGATGGCGATCCGCTCGGGGCGCGACCAGCCGGCCTCGACGAGGTGGCGCGCCGCCGCTGCGAAGTCGTCGAAGACGTTCTGCTTGGCCCCGAGGCGGCCCGCCTCGTACCACTCCCTGCCGAACTCGCCACCCCCGCGCAGGTTGGCGACGGCGTAGATGCCGCCCCGCTCCACGAACACGGCGGCCGCCACCTGGAAGCTCGGCACGACAGGGATGTCGAAGCCGCCGTAGCCGTAGAGGAGCACCGGGACCTCCCCGTCCGCCTCGAGGTCGCGCCGGCGGGTGAGGAACAGCGGCACCTTCGTCCCGTCGGGCGAGGTGGCATAGGCCCGCTCGGTGACGTAGGCGGCCGCGTCGAAGGAGGCCTGCGAGCCCGAGAGGAGGCGGGTCTCGCCGCTCTCGAGGTCGTGCGCCCAGATCGAGCCCGACTCGGTGAACGAGGTAGTCCCGAAGCAGACCACCTGGAGACCGGGGCGGCCCGAGACCGGCGGCGCCTCCCGGTCCTCCATGAGCGCCGAGAACGCCGGGAGCTCGACCTCGCGCACGAAGCGCCCGTCGAGCTCGCGCACGACGAGCTTCGAGTGGGCGTCGCTCAGGTACCAGCAGACGAGCTGCGAGCCGCACTGGCGGGCGCCGAGGAGCGTGTCGGCCGTCTCGGCCACCACCTCCCGCCAGTGCCCGGGCCCGGGCCCGTCGAGGTCGACCGAGACGATCCGCCTGCGCGGGGCGCCGTCGTTGGTGAGGAGGAGAAAGCGGGAGCCGACGTTCGCCACCACCTCGGCCTCGACCGAGAAGTCGCCGACGAGCGTGCGGGGCGCCCCGCCGGGCTCGGCGAGGTCGAGCACGTGCAGCTGGGACTCGGTCGAGGTGCCGCGGCTCACCGACACGACGAGGTAGCGACCGTCGTCGCTGACGGTGGCGTGCGGGAGCCACTCGGGCTCCTCGGGGGTGGCGAAGACGACCTCGTCGTCCGCCGGGTCGGTGCCGAGCCGGTGGTATCGCACGGCGAGGTGGCGGGTCTCGGCTTCGTACTCGGCGCCCTCCTCGGGGCGGTCGGGGGCACCGTAGAAGAAGCCCGCCCCGTCGGCCGTGAAGGAGGCGGAGGAGAACTTCGACCACTCGACGACGTCGGGCAGCTCGGTCCCGCCCGCCACCTCGAGCACCCGCCAGGTCGTCCAGTCCGAGCCGGCGGCGTGCGTGGCGTAGGCGAGCAGCGAGCCGTCCTCGCTCGGCACGGCGCTCGTCACCGCCACGGTGCCGTCCGGGGCGAGCAGGTTCGGGTCGAGAAGCACCCGCCAGGGCCCCTCGAGCGACTCCGCCACGTGCAGGACCGGCTGGTTCTCGAGACCGGGATTGCGGAACTGGAACCAGCGGCCGCCCTTCTCGAAGGGCACGCCGTGGCGGGGGTAGTCCCACAGCTCGGCCACCCGGGCCCGGATCTCGGCCCGGGCCGGCACCGAGGAGAGCCACTCGTCGCTCAGCCGGTTCTGCGCCTCGATCCACGCCTTGGCCTCGGGCGTGTCGGGGTCCTCGAGCCAGCGGTAGGGATCGGGGACGCGCTCGCCGTGGCACAGGTCCGCCTCGTCGCCGCGCCTCGTCGCCGGATAGGAGATCGCCATGGCCCGATCATCCACCATCGGGCGGCCCGACGGCCAGGTCAGGATCGGCCGACGCCCGACAGCTCCTCGTACAGCGCCTCGCCGCGGCGCAGCCGGGTGGCGATGCGCACCACCTGGGACAGCTCCCGGCGCGTCGGGGTGTGGGCGGCGAGGAAGCGGGCGGCGCCGGCGAGGACGAGGGCGGACTCCTCCGAGCCCTCCGGCCAGGCGAAGGCCTGGCGGACGGCGGCCTCGTAGGTCTGGTACCAGTGGAAGCCGGCATCCTCCCGGCACAGGGCGTGGCCGAGAGCGGCCACCACCTCCGCCCGGCTGCCGCCGGAGATGAGCGTGCCGTAGACGATCGACCCGGCCTCGTCCACCTGGCCGTCGCGCTCGAAGCACTCGCCGAGGGCCGCCAGGCCGGCGTCGGAGGGCTCGGGGAGACGGGCGGCCGGGACGTTCAAGAAGCGGTCGAGGAAGACCTTGAGCGCCACCTGGACGACGCCCCGGAGAAGGAGCCCCGAGGGAGCGCGGACGAGGAGCTGGTGGAGGGCGTTGGCGGCGGTGAAACCGTGGTGTACCACGTCCCAGTCACCGTGGTCGTTCTGGACGTGGAAGCGGACGAGGCGGAGCGAGGCGGCGTAGGCGACGGCCCTGCCGAGCTGCTCGGCCGAGGCGCCGTCCTTCAGGGCGGCGAGGATGGACTCGACGACGAGCGACGGATCGTCGCCGAGAACCTCCCAGGCGAGGCGAGCGACGCCGCCGGAGCGCTCGAAGGCCTCGACCGGCGCCCCGGTGCGCTCGCTGCCGTCCCGGCCGGCCGAGGCGAGGACGTCCTCGAGGCTCCAGGCGGCCTCGGCGGCGAGGCCGGCGAGGTCGTAGGGGTGGCGCCAGGCGCTCTCCTCCTCGTGGCGGGTGGCCTGCGCGGTCTGGTCGGCCAGGCTCGGGAGCACGAGCCCGGCCGCCTCGACCCCGAGATGGTCGACGAGCTCGAAGGCCTTGTTGGTGAAGTCGAGGACGTGGCCCTCGTCGAGGAAGACGTGGTCGGTCGCCGCCGCCCCCATCATGCCGGCGAGCTCGGCGAGCGCCATCCCGGCCGCCACCGCCGAGGCGAGCGTCCGCTCCGCCGCGTCCGAGGACCGGGTCTCGACAAAGCGTCGGTACCACTGCGACAGGCGGGCCGGGTCGAGCTCGGTGGTCCCGAGCGGCTCGAGGGCGAAGCGGGGAAGGCGTCCCCTCGTGTCACCCGAGAGGAAGCTCAGTCCGTGGACGAGGGCGAGGGGGCGGTCGGCCGCCTCCAGGTGGTCGGCCACGTTCGCCATGGCACACAGGACGGACAGACCCGGACCGAAGCCCTCCCGCCGGTAGCGGCACCCGAAGGCGGTGGCGACGCGGAGCAGCTCGGAGCGGGCGGTTCCGGCCGCCTCGAGCTGCAGCACCGCCTTGGCGAGCACGAGCGTGAGCCCTTGCTCGAGCCCCTCCTCGAGACGGCGCATTGCCCGGGAGGGATCGATGCCCCGCTCCTCGGCGACGAGGACGACCCGCCCGTCGACGATCTCGACGGGATAGGCCCGGGCGTCGTCGGCGAAGGGGTCGAGGGTGCTCCCCGAGGAGAGGTCGAACCGGGCGTGGTGCCAGTGGCAGGTCACGATCCCGCACTCGACGCTCCCCCGGTGCAGCGGGAAGCCGAGGTGCGGGCAGCGGTCGTCGATGCCGTAGGCGCGGTCCTCGTCCCACAGGACGCAGACCGGCTGGCTGCCCACCTTGCCCGTGAGGTAGCCCGCCGCCTTCAGCTCCTCGAGCGTGCCGAGATCGATGCGCACGTGGGTCCTCCTCCTCGGGTCGTCCGTCCCCGGCACGGTACGACCTGAAGTGCACGTGAGGTCAAGCCCCCGCACCGGCGCGCCCGTGGCGCCGGGGGCCGGCCTCCTCGTGGGCTCACCGGCGGCGGTGCGCGTTGCCGGGCTCTAGCCTCGGGGCCGGTGCCACGCGGCCCGTCCGCCGTCGATGGGACCAAATCCTCTGGAAACGCCCGGTGCGCTGCCACGAGGATGGTGACCACACGAGAGCGAGGAGATGGGATGACGTCCGCCAGGCAGACCCTCGAAGAGCTGCGGGAGCCGGTGAAGCAGCTGCGCCAGATGGCCCCCGAGGCCTGGCAGGGCTTCGCCAACCT
>JAKACF010000002.1:0-29705 GCA_021821585.1 Actinomycetes bacterium | reverse complement strand
CACGCCGCCATGGGCGACGGGGCGCTCCCCGGGCACGTGAAGGAGCTGATCGCCCTCGCCATCGCCATGGTGAAGGAGTGCGACGGCTGCATCGCCTCGCACGCGAGGGCCGCCGCCCGAAAGGGGGCGAGCGCCGAGGAGGTCGCCGAGACGGTCTCGGTCGCCATGCTGATGGACGGCGGCCCCGCCACCGTGTACGGCCCGAGGGCCTACGAGGCCTACCTCGAGTTCGCGAAGTAGCGCCAGAACCACTCCGCCGCCAGGTCGGCGACGGCCTGCAGGGTCCCTGGCTCCTCGAACAGGTGGGCCGCCCCGGGCACCACCACCAACCGGTTCGTGCAGGTGAGCTCGGCCTGTGCCTTCAGGTTCAGCTCGAGCACCTCCTCGTCCCGGCTGCCGACCACGAGCAGCGTCGGGGCGGTGACCTCCGCCAGCCTCCCCGAGACGAGGTCGGGGCGGCCGCCCCGGCTGACGATGGCGGTCACCTGCAGGGCGGGGTCTGTGGCGGCGAGGAGGGCACCGGCCGCCCCGGTGCTGGCGCCGAAGTACCCGACGGGAAGGCCGGCCGTCGCGTCACAGCCCTCCGCCAGCCACCTCGTGGCGTCCGTCAGCCGGCGGGCGAGCAGCTCGACGTCGAAGACGGTGGCGCGGTCGGCCTCCTCCTCGGGCGCCAGGAGGTCGAACAGCAGGGTCCCCATGCCCGCCTTCTCGAGGGTGGCGGCGACGAAGCGGTTCCGGGGGCTGTGGCGGCTCGAGCCGCTGCCGTGGGCGAACGCCACGACGCCGACGGCGTCCCTCGGCACGACGAGGCGGCCCGGCAGGACGCGGCCGTCCGCTCCCACCTCGACGTCACCCTCGACCTCGCCGGGCGACACCCCGGCCGGGGGGCCGGACCGTCCCTGCTCGGCGCGAAGCCTCGCCGCCTCGAGCCGGGCGATCACCTCCTCGTCGCTCACCTGGGAGAAGTCCCGGTAGTACTGGCCGACGGCGAAGAAGCGCTCCGGCGTGTCGAGGCAGACCACCTCGTCGGCGGCGCCGGCCATGGCGGTCTCGATGCCGGGCGGGCCGACCGGCACCGCCATCACCACCCGCCCGGCTCCGCGCCGGCGGGCCACCTCGCATGCCACCTTGGCCGACGAGCCGGTGGCCACCCCGTCGTCGACGACGACGGCCACCCTGCCCTCGAGGGCGACGGGCCGGCGGTCGCCCCGGTAGCGGCGGGCCCGCGCGGCGAGCTCGCCCTCCTCGCGGAGCTCGGCCTCCGCCACCGCCTCGGCGGAGACCCCGGCGCGGCGCCGGACGTCGTCGTCGAGCAGCGTGGCGCCGCCCTCGCCGATCGCCCCCATGGCGAGCTCCGGCTGGAAGGGCACGCCCAGCTTGCGCACGACGATCACGTCGAGGGGGGCGTCCAGTTCCTCGGCCACCTCGGCCGCCACCGGGACGCCGCCCCGGGGCAGTCCGAGCACGACGACGCCCTGGCCCGCCAAGCCTTTGAGCCTCGTGGCGAGGCGCCGGCCGGCCTCGCTGCGGTCGTTGAACAGCACGTCGTCCTCCCTCATCGCACTCTCCCCGTCCCCCGGGGCCCCCGCCAGGGTCGAAATACCCTTCCGGCGCCCGCCGGCGGGGTAGGAAGGTGGCAGGCGGCGACCAAGCGAGGCCGGGACGGTGCCGAGATGACGAGCGAGCCGACGACGTGACCGACGCCTGGGCCTACGAGGGCGGCCCCCAGATGGCGCGCGGGGAGCCGAGCGTCACCCTCCTCGAGGGGTCGACCTTCTGCCTCTCCGACGGCGGCGGCGACGTCCGCCCCGGCGCCGAGCAGGGTCTCTTCGTGTCCGACACCCGCTTCGTGAGCCGCCTCGAGCTCACCCTCGACGGCCAGAGCCCCGAGCCGCTCGCCCTGCGCCGGCTCGCCCCCTACGGGGCCGCCTTCGTCACGCGGCGGGTCCCGCGCCCCGGCCGCGCCGACTCGACGCTACTCGTCGTCCGCAGGCGATTCGTCGGGGGCGGCCTCGTCGAGGAGCTCACGCTCCGCAACCTCGGCGGGGAGGCGGCGGGCGTCACCGTGAGCCTCGTCGTCGAGGCGGACTTCGCCGGGCTGTTCGAGGTGAAAGAGGGCCGGGCCGTCCCCCGGGGACCGGTCGAGACCGCCACCTCGCCCGCCCTGCGGTTCTCCTACGGGCACGACCAGGAGCGCCGCGGTCTCGTCGTCGAGGCAGACGGGGAGCCCGCCGTCTTCTCCGAGCCGCCCTCGCCCGCGGGCCTCGCGGCCGCCCGGCTCGTCTGGGAGGTCGCCGTCCCCTCCCACTCGGAGTGGACGACGAGGCTCCGCCTCGTGCCCTCGATCGACGGAGAGGAGGTCGTCCCCCGCTACGAGCCGGGGGCCCCGGTCGAGGCCAGCCTGCCGGCGACCGAGCTCGCCGCCTGGCGTCGGGCGGCGCCGCATGTCTCCTCCCGGGACGGCGCCCTCGGCGCCCTGCTCACCCGCAGCATCGAGGACGTCGGGTCGCTCAGGATCCTCGACCCGGCCTCGCCGCGGCGGGCCGTCGTGGCGGCCGGGGCGCCCTGGTTCATGACGCTGTTCGGGCGCGACTCGCTGCTCACGAGCTGGATGCTGCTCCCCCTCGACCCGAGCCTCGCCCTCGGCACCCTGCACACCCTCGGGCGCCTGCAGGGTGAGAAGGTCGACCCGCTCAGCGAGGAGGAGCCCGGCAGGATCCTGCACGAGGTGCGGGGGGGTCTCGATGCCGGGGCCGCCCTCGGCGGCGGCAGCGTCTACTACGGCAGCGTCGACGCCACCCCGTTGTTCGTCATGCTGCTCGGCGAGGCGAGGCGCTGGGGCGCTGGCCCCGAGGAGGTGGCACGGCTCCTCCCCCACGCCGACCGGGCGCTCGAGTGGATCGAGCGCTTCGGAGACCGGGACGGCGACGGGTTCGTCGAGTACCGCCGCGCGACCGACCGTGGCCTCGCCAACCAGGGCTGGAAGGACAGCTTCGACGCCGTCACCTTCGCCTCCGGCCGCCTCGCCGAGCCGCCCATCGCCCTGGCGGAGGTGCAGGCCTACGTCTACGGCGCCTACCGGGCACGCGCCGAGCTCGCCCGGGAGGAGGGCGACGCCTCCCGGGCGTCGGACTTCGAGGCGCGGGCTGCCGAGCTGAAGGCCCGGTTCAACGAGCGCTTCGTCGTGGCCGGGACCGGGCACGTCGCCCTCGGCCTCGACGCCGACAAGCAGCAGATCGACTCGGTCACCTCGAACATGGGCCACTGCCTGTGGACCGGCATCCTCGAGGAGGCCACCGCCGCCTCGGTCGCCCGCCACCTGCTCTCGCCGGCCATGTTCAGCGGCTACGGCGTCCGGACGCTGTCGGCGACGATGGGCGCCTACAACCCGATGAGCTACCACAACGGCTCGATCTGGCCGCACGACAACGCCATCGTGGCGAGGGGGCTCGTCCGGTACGGCTTCGTCCACGAGGCGCACCAGGTCGTCGAGGCCGTCTTCGCCGCCGCCAGGGCCTTCGGCGGTCGGCTGCCGGAGCTGTACTGCGGCTTCGACCGGTCCGAGTTCGACGAGCCGATCCCCTACCCCACCTCCTGCTACCCGCAGGCCTGGGCGGCCGCCGCCCCGCTCATGCTGCTGCGCGCCCTGCTCCGGCTCGACCCCGACGTCCCGGCCGGCCGGGTGACCTGCGACCCCGCCGTCCCCCACCGCTACCTGCCCCTCGCGATCGAGCGGCTGAAGGTGGCCGGCCACACCCTCTCGTGCCGGGTCGACCGCCACGGCTGGTCGCTCGAGGGGCTGCCGGACGACCTCGAGCTCGTGGCGGGCGACGAGGCGACCGAGGCCGCCCTCGGCTGAGCGGAGCCGCGGCCGCCCTCAGCCCTCCTCGACGAGCTCGCCGAGGTCGCTCACGACGACGTCGGCCCCGCTCGCGTAGAGCGCGTCCGCCTCGTCGCGCCGGTCGACGCCGACGACGAGGCCGAAGCCGCCGGCGCGTCCCGCCTCGATGCCGGCGAGGGCGTCCTCGAACACGGCGGCCGCCGCCGGAGGGATGCCGAGGTCGGACGCAGCCGCGAGGAAGGTGTCGGGAGCCGGCTTGCCGGCGAGCGACCGGGCGGCGGCCACGTTGCCGTCGACGACGGCGTCGAAGGCGCCCTCCAGACCTGCGGCGACGAGGATCGCCGGGGCGTTCGCGCTCGAGGTGACGACGGCGGTGCGCATCCCCGCCGACCGGGCGAGGGCGACGAGGCGGGCCGAGCCGGGGAACAGCACGACGCCGCCGGCCGACACCGCCTCGAGGAACCGCTCGTTCTTGGCATTGGCCACACCGTGGACGGTGAGGGCGGACGCCGGGTCGCCGGCAGTGCCGGAGGGGAGGCTGATCCGCCGGGAGGCGAGGAAGCTCTCCACGCCCTCGTCGCGGGGCCGGCCGTCGACGTAGCGCTCGTAGTCGCTCTCGCCGAAGGCGACGAAGCGCCGCTCGTCCCGCTCGGCGAGCTCGGCGAGGAGGCGGTCGAAGGTCTCCTTCCACGCCGTCGCGTGCAACCTGGCGGTGTCGGTGAGCACGCCGTCGAGGTCGAACAGCAGGCCCCGGACGAAGCCCGGGAGGCGCAGGCGCGCCTCACCACCCGCTGCCGCCTCGGCCCCCCTCACGCCGCCAGGGCGGGAGCCGGCGGCTCTCGTACGAGGAGGACGGGGGTGGGCGCCTCGGCGAGCACCGACCGGACGAGACCGGCCCGGTCCCTCGAGGGATCGCCGCGCCAGTACACGAGCAGGAGGTCGCAGTGGGGCGCCTCGCTCACGATCTGCTGGAGGGCGTCGCCGCTTCGAAGGGCGAGCAAGGAGCCGTCCACCCGGTGGCGCCGGAACATCTCGGCCCGCCATGCGGCTGCGTGGTGCCCCGGGCCCTCCCACATCGCCGGCAGGCTCGAGGGCGAGAGGACGTGCAGCTGCTCGACGCCGATGCCGCGGTCGAGGGCCCGCTCGATCCAGCGCGCGAGGACGGCGCCCTCCTCCTCGGTCAGATCGAGGGGCGCCAGCACCTTTCGGAGCGCGCCTGCGAGCACTCCCTCGTGGCCCCCGGGTGGCTCCCCGGAGGGGAGGACGAGCATCGGCTCGGGCGAGACCGCCGCCAGCCGAAGGACGTGGTCGGTCGTGCGCTCCCCCGTGTCGAGCTCGACCGAGATCGGAAGGCTCGCCAGCGCGGCGACCTGTGCGGCGAGCGGACGCCAGGCCTCGGGGACGACGATCGCCCGCCGTCCGCCGAGGACCCTCAGCCGCTCGGGTGCTGATCGGGTCATGCGTGTCACATCCGGCCTCCTGGGGGTTCGACGTGCCATGGCTGTCCGAAGACCGAGAGCTCGACGGGTCGGTCGACCGCCACCTCGACGCCGTCGTGACCGAGCACGAGGCGAAGCGGCCGACCCCGCCAGCGCAGGCCGAGGCGAAGCGCCTGCCAGGACGAGGGCAGCTGCGGTGCGAGCCGCAGCAGCTCCCCGCCCGGCCCGGGCAGCTCGAGGCCGGCGAAGCCGTGGACGAGCGCCTGCCAGATGGCGCCGAGGTTGGCGAGGTGGAGACCCTCCGCCGTGGTCCCGGTGAGGTCCTCGAGGTCGACGGCGACGGCGACGCGCAGGAGCTCGAGCGCCTCGTCGGCCCGTCCCGCCCGGGCGAGGAGCGCCGCGTGCACGCCGGGCGAGAGCGAGCTCCCGTGCACGCACCGGGGCAGGTAGTGCTCGAGGTTGGCGGCGAGCGAGCCGGGGGCCACCTCGTCGGGGACGAGGTAGTGCGCCATGAGCACGTCCGCCTGCTTGATGAGCTGCGTGGCCGCCGTCCCCTCGAGGCCGAGGATGAGGTCGGCCGGGTACGGCGGCCGTCCGAAGTCGGCCGCGACGTGCGGCTTCAGCTCGTCGTAGCCGGTGAACTGCTCGTAGCGCCCGCTCGCCTGCTCGAGGTTGTCGACGAGCGCGTCGGCGAGCGAGAGGAAACCGGCCGCCTCCTCGCGCGCCTCGCCCCCGGGGTCCCCGGCGAGGAGCTCGGCGCCGCGGCGGAGGTTCCAGCGCGCCATCAGGTTCGTGAAGGCGTTGTCGTCGACGCCCTCGTGGTACTCGTCCGGTCCGATCACGCCGAGCAGGTGCGCCCGCCCCCTCTGATCGGTCGTCACCCGGCTGGCGAAGTAGCGCGCCGTCTCGACCACGAGCGGCCGGCCCGGGCCCTGCAGGAAGGCGACGTCGCCGGTGAGGGCGGCGTAGCGCCAGGCGGCCCAGGCGACGTCCGCCGTGACGTGCTCCTCGAGCTCGCCGGTGCGGATCGCCACCCGCCGGCCCTCGTAGTCGACCCCGAAACTGGGCGTCACCTCCTCCCCGGTGCGGGCCGACTCCCAGGGGAAGCGGGCCCCGGCGCGGCCCTCCCGGCCGGCCCGGCGGCGGGCGGTCCCGAGCCGGCGGAGCCGGTACTCGAGGGCGGCGCGGGCAGCCGGCGGGTCGAGGGCGGCGAGCACCGGCAGGACGAAGACGTCGGTGTCCCAGAAGACGTGCCCGGCATAGGCCGGTCCGGTGAGGCCCCGGGCACCGATCGCCGTCTCGCCGTGACGTCGCCCCGAGGAGAGGAGGTGGAAGACCGACAGGCGCGCCGCCAGGGTGATCTCCTCGTCGCCGACGGCCTCGAGGTCCGCCACCGCCCACCTCCGCCGCCAGGTCGCCCGCTGCTCCTCGGCGAGGCGGCCGAGTCCCGCCGCCCGGGCAACCGACAGCCGTCGGGCGGCCGCGCTCGGCGGGGGCAGGCGCCTGGAGGAGCTCACGTGCACCGAGAGGCGCTCGAGACGGGCCCGGGCCGGCGAGCGCGCCTCGACGACCGTCCGGCTCTCGGTCGCGACGGCGACGCCGCCCGCCGCGCCGCAGTAGCGCCGCAGCGAGGTCGGTGTCGGTGGATCGGCACCGAAGGCCGCCTCGGGCCCCTCAGCGACCAGCACCTCGAGGCCCGGACGGCGCGCCGAGGCGAAGCGCACGGTCACGAGCCGGTCGGCGCCCTCGCCGGCGCGCCGGGTGAGCGTGCCGTCGCGGAGGTCGAGCACCCGCTCGCCGGGGACGGTGCCCCGAAGCGGGAGGGCGAACCAGCTCGCGAGCTCGAGGAGACGCTCGGTGACCTGCTCGGCCGCCTCGTACACCCCGCCGGCCATGACCGCCGCGATCTCGGGGTCCTCCCGCTCCTCAAGGACGGCCCTCGTCCCGACCACCCCGTCGGAGAGGCACAGGAGGCTCTCGGTCACGCGCTCGGCGGCGCCCGAGGGCGACTCGGCCCTGCGCAGGCACCAGGTCGGATCGAACTCGTAGCCGCGGCCGAGGCCGGCCACCTCCTCCGGCCGGCCCGAGGGCGGCACGGGGCCCTCAGCCGGTGGCGGCGGCACGGAGCTCCCCGAGGCGACGACCCGTCACCACGTCGGCGCGGATGCGGACGAGCCGGTCGCCCGGGCTCGCCAGATGCCCGTTGCGGATCCGCCCCACGGATCCCGGTGCCGCCTCGAGCGCCGGCCCCCGGACGAGCACGCTCCAGGGCAGCTCGCCCTCGCTCCACTCGGCCCCGAGCGCCTCGGAGACGCCGTCGACCTGGAAGGCCACCTGCCGCCCGACGACCCTCTCGAAGAGGCCCTCGCCCACCTGCACGACGAGGTCGCCCTCGAGAACGCAGTAGTCGAGCGGCAGGACGACGGGCGCCCCGTCGGTCGGGACGCCGAGGTGCCCGTGACGCCCCTCGTCACAACCGAGCGCGAGGAGGGCGTGGCACTCGGGGAGGCTGAGGACGCCCGAGCCGCGCTCGTCGAGCCACATGGCGCCAGCGTGGCGACTCCCGGCACACCGGCGCCAGGGTCCAAGGTCCCGACTCGCGGCCCGTCGGGCGCGAGGCCCCGGGCATGCCGGGACCTTCGGCCCTGTTGTGCCGGCGGCACGGCGCCCATCATCAAAACCATGAGTTCCAGCCTGCGGATTGGAATCGTCGCGCCGCCCTGGCTGCCGGTGCCCCCACGCGCCTACGGGGGAACCGAGGCCTTCATCGACGTCCTCGCACGGGGACTGCAGGCCGAGGGGCACGAGGTGACCCTCTTCACGACCGGGGACGCCACCTGCAAGGTCCCGCGCCGCTCCTGCTTCCGCTCGGCCATCGGCATCGCCTCGGGCACCTCGGCCCACGAGAGCCGCCACGTGGTCGAGGCCTACGAGGCCCTCGTCGGGGCCGACGTGATCCACGACCACACCGTCGTCGGCCCGCTGTACGCCCGCTCCCTGCACGGCTGGCCCGTCGTCACGACCAACCACGGTCCCTTCGACGACGTGCTGACGCCCGTCTACCGGGCACTGCAGCGCCGCATCCCGGTGGTGGCCATCTCCCACCACCAGGCCTCGACCGCCCGGGGGCTCACGCCGGCGGCGGTCATCCACCACGGACTCGAGCTCGGGCGCTTCCCCGTCGGGAGCGGCCAGGGCGGCTACGCCGCCTTCCTCGGGAGGATGCACCCCGACAAGGGCGTCGACCTCGCCATCAAAGCAGCCAGGTCGGCGGGCATGCCGCTTCGCATCGCCGCCAAGATGAGCGAGCCCCTCGAGAAGGAGTACTTCGCCTCGATCATCCGCCCGATGCTCGGAGCGGACGTCGAGTTCCTCGGCGAGGTGGGCTTCGCCGACAAGACCCGGCTCCTCGGAGAGGCCGCCTGCCTTCTGAACCCGATCCGCTGGGCCGAGCCCTTCGGGCTCGTGATGGCCGAGGCGCTCGCCTGCGGGACGCCCGTCGTCACGACGGCGAGGGGATCGGCCCCCGAGATCGTCGAGCACAACAAGACCGGCTTCCTCTGCCGCGGCGAGCGCTCGCTCGTGCACGGGCTGGAGCGCGCCGGGGAGCTGCGCCGGGCCGACTGCCGCAGCGCGGCCGAGGAGCGCTTCTCGGCCGAGAGGATGGTGCGGGAGTACCTCGCCGTCTACGAGAAGGCCATCACCCCGCTGCCCGAGTCGGCCGAGATCAGCGCCGCCTGAACAGCGGCTCCTCGCCGGTGGTCCCGGCACAGGCCCGCCCTGTGAAGGGGCCGGCGTCATCGGGGCCGCCGCCACCGTCGAGTCCGGGCTCGCCCGTGGCTCGGACGCGACGCTGCTCCGTCCCGTCGCGTCGACAACGGCGCCGCTGCGGGCGACCTCGACGGGCCTGCCCTCACCGCGGGTGGCGCCGGCCACGACTGCGACCGAGAGGGCGGGCGGTGCCCCCGCTCCCGTGCGCCGTCGCTCTCAGGTCTGCTCCACCGGAGGGTCCCCCCGCCGAGGTACGCGCCCCGCCGACGGCCTGCGGGCACCCCCCCGGCTGGTTACGCTCTCGCCCCATGCCAGCGTCACGCCGGGCCGCATGGGGGACCATCTCCCGCGAGCAGATCGTCGAGACGGCACTCGACGTCGTCCGCTCGGGACGCTACGAGCAACTCACCATCCGGGGCCTCGCCGCCAAGCTGGGTGTCGCCCCGATGTCGCTCTACCGCCACGTCCGGGACAAGGACGACCTGCTCGACGAGGTCGTCGACCGCCTCCTGGCGGACGTCTGGAAGCCCCGTGCCAAGCCGGGCGACGTCCGCGGCTTCATCACCGAGGCGTCCGAGCGCCTCCGCCGGTTCCTCGTCAGCCAGCCGGCGGCACTGCACGTCTTCCTCCGCCACCCGCTCACCTCGCCGAACGCGGTCGCGAGGATGGAGGCGATGATCGACGCCTTCTGCCAGGCGGGCTTCACCCCCCGGGCGGCGCGTCAGGCGTTCGCCACCGTCCAGACCTACACCGTCGGCTTCGCCGCCCTCGAGGCCTCGAGGGAGCGCTGGGTCCCCCGGGAGACAACGACGGATGCCCTCACGCGGCAGCTCTCCTCGCTCACCACCCCGAGGCAGTTCGCCGTCGGGCTGCAGTGCCTGCTGGACGGCCTCGAGCAGCGCCGGGGTGCCTGAGGCCGCTCGTCAGTGGCCGGCGACGGCGTGCGGCTCGTAGGGCGCCTCGAGCTCTGCCACCTCTGAAGGGTCGAGCTCGAGCGAGACGGCGGCGAGCGCCGCCTCGAGCTGCCCGGGCCTCGTGACCCCGATGATGGGCGCCGTCACGACCGGCTTGGAGAGGAGCCAGGCGAGCGCCACCTCCGCCTGGCTGACGCCACGGCGGTCGGCGACGGCGGCGACCCTCTCGACGACGGCGCGGTCGCCGTCCCCGTACAGGCGCTTGCCGAACTCGTCGGTCTCGCTCCGCTCGGTCGTCTCGTGCCACGACCTCGTGAGACGGCCCCGGGCGAGCGGGCTCCAGGGGATGACCCCGATGCCCTCCGCTGAGCACAGCGGCAGCATCTCCCGCTCCTCCTCGCGGTAGAGCAGGTTGTAGTGGTCCTGCATGGAGACGAAGCGGGTCCAGCCGTGGCGCTCGGCGACGTGCAGCATCTTCTGGAACTGCCAGGCGTACATCGACGAGGCCCCGACGTAGCGTGCCTTGCCGGCCTTCACGACGTCGTGCAGGGCCTCGACCGTCTCCTCGATCGGCGTGCGGGGGTCGAAGCGGTGGATCTGGTAGAGGTCGACGTAGTCGGTGCCGAGGCGGCGCAGGCTGTGGTCGATCTCCGACAGGATCGCCCTGCGGGACAGACCCTGGCCGTTCGGGCCCTCGCGCATCCGGCCGTGCACCTTCGTCGCCAGCACGACCTCGTCGCGCCGGGCGAAGCTCGAGAGCGCCCTCCCGACGATCTCCTCGCTCGAGCCGTCGGAGTAGACGTTGGCGGTGTCGAGGAAATTGATCCCGGCCTCGAGCGCCTGGCGGATGATCGGCCGGGCGGCATCCTCCCCGATGGTCCACGGGTGGTTCCCCCGGCCCGGGTCGCCGAAGCTCATGCAGCCGAGGCAGATCCTCGACACCTCGAGCCCCGTGCTGCCGAGCCGTGCGTACTCCATCGGTCGTCGCCTCCTTCCTCGCGGGCCGGCCCTCTGCCGCCGACGCGCCACGGGTCCCGGCCACCCTAGAGACCGCCGGCGGGGCGGCGTGCGGCACCTAGGCGGAAAGCGACAGGTGGAAGGCCATGAGCGGCACGTCGGGGACCGGGAGGAAGTCGCGCTCGGGGAGGCGGGCGAAGCCGGTCCGCTCGTAGAGGTGGTGCGCCACGGTCATCCAGGGCGTGGAGTGCAGGACGACGGCGCCAGAGCCGTTCGCCGCCGCCCGCTCGAGGCAGGCCTCGACGAGGAGGCGACCGACGCCGCGCCCTTGTGAGCCCGGGGCGACGGCCAGCATGCGGATCGCCGACTCCCCCGGCTCGACCAGCTCCGCCCACGGCGAGGAGGCGTCGGTCACGAGCGTGACGCAGCCGACGACGGCGTCGCCGTCCCGTGCGACGAGCACCGTGGCGCCGCTCCGGCGACGTCGCACGTCGGCGAGCTCGGCGGCGTACTCGGGCGACAGGTGACCACCCGGGAGCGTCGAGTAGGCAGCCACGACGACCTCGCCTGCCGCCTCGCACTCCTCGGGCCGGACCTCGCCGATCTCCACCTCGCCGCTCACCGGTCCCATGATGCCCGCCAACAAGCGGCCTCGTGACCTTCGGCCCTTGCCGGTGGTCGCCGACGGCCCGACGCTGTGCTCATGGGCATGTGCCGGGCGCGGCTCGGCGGGCGGTGAGCACGCCGACCATCTCCCGGCCGGCAGGTCGCACGCGCCCGGACGAGGAGGAGCAGGCCGGGACGCCCGAGCCGGTGACGGCGCTCGACACGAAGGCCGCTCTGGCGGCGCTCGGCAGCTCGCGCCGGGGGCTGAGCGGGGCCGAAGCGGCCCGACGGCTCCAGGCGACCGGGCCGAACGCGCTTCCCCCGGCCCCGCACCGCAGCGTCCTCGCCGAGCTCGGCTCGCAGCTCACCAACATGTTCGCCGTCCTCCTCGTGATCGCCTCGGCGCTCACCATGGCGAGCTACCTGCTGAGCTCACCCCGGGACCCGGCGGACCTCGAGCTCGCCGTCGCCATCCTCGGGGTGGTGGGGCTGAACGCCCTCATCGGCTTCGCCCAGGAACACTCGGCCGAGCGAACGGCAGAGGCGCTGCAGGCCCTCATCCCCCGCACCGCCCGTGTGGTGCGCGACGGTGAGCTCACGGCCGTCCCCGCCGAGGAGCTCGTACCGGGCGACCTCGTCGCCCTCGAACCGGGCGACGCCGTCTCGGCGGACTGCCGCCTCATCGAGGCCAACGCCCTGGCGATCGAGATGGCGGCCCTCACCGGCGAGAGCCAGCCGGTCTCCCGCGTGACCGAGGCGATGGCGCCCGGCACCGGGCTGCTCGATGCTCGCAACTGCGTCTACATGGGCACGGCCGTCGTGAGCGGGACGGGACGGGCGCTCGTTGTCGCCACCGGGCTGTCCACCGAGTTCGGGAGGATCTACCGCCTGACGGCCGGCATGCCTCCCGAGCAGAGCCCGCTCCAGCGACAGGTCTCCGACATGGCCAAGCGGGTCGGCGCCATCGCCATCGCGGCCGGGGCCCTCCTGTTCGTCCTGCGCGTCGTGTCGGGAAGCGCCTTCGTGATGTCCTTCCTCTTCGCCCTCGGGGTGATGGTCGCCCTCGTCCCCGAGGGACTGCCGGCGACCCTGTCGGTCTCCCTCGCCATCGGGGTGCGGCGGATGGCGCGCCGGCAGGCGCTCGTGAAGCGGCTGGCGGCCGTCGAGACGCTCGGGTCGACCACGGTCATCTGCACCGACAAGACAGGGACCTTGACCAAGGCCGAGATGACGGTGCAGGAGATCGTCCGCGACGGCCGCACCCACGGCGTGAGCGGGGTCGGCTACGAGCCGTCCGGCGAGGTCGAGGACGCGCCGGCGATCGAGGGCCTGTTGCGGGCGGCGGCGCTCTGCTGCGACGCCCGGCTCGTCCCGCCCTCCGGCGGCGAGAGCTGGCGGGTGCTCGGCGACACGACCGAGGGCGCCATCCTCGTGGCGGCCCGCAAGGCGGGCGCCGCCCCGAGCCCGCAGGACGTCGCCGCGAGGCAGGCGACGTTCCCCTTCGACCCGGACCGCAAGCTGATGACGACGGTCTACCCGGCACCGGGCGGCCTGGTCGCCTACGTGAAGGGCTCCCCGCAGGCCGTGCTCGAGCGCTGCCAGGCCGTGCGGCGGGAAGGGGGCGAGGCGGCGCTCGACACCGCCGCGCGACGGGAGATCGAGCGGGCCAACGACGACATGGCCCGGCGGGCGCTCAGGGTGCTCGCGGTCGCCACCCGCCGGCTCCCCGCTCGCCGCTACCGGGTCGAGGAGGTGGAGAGGGACCTGGTCTTCGAGGGGCTGATCGCCATGGCCGACCCTCCCCGCCCCGAGGTCGCCGCCGCCGTCGCCACCTGCCACCGGGCGGGCATCCGCATCCTCATGGTCACGGGCGACTACGGCCTCACCGCCGAGGCGGTCGCTCGCCGCGTCGGCATCATCGGCCCCGGGCCGGCGCGCGTCGTCACCGGCGGGGAGCTCGACGACCTCGACGAGGTGGCCCTCGGCACCCTGCTCGACAGCGGCGAGCAGCTGATCTTCGCCAGGGTGCGACCCGAGCACAAGCTGCGCGTCGTGACGACCCTCGAGAGGAGAGGCGAGGTCGTCGCCGTCACCGGCGACGGGGCGAACGACGCCCCGGCGCTCAAGGCCGCGAGCATCGGTGTCGCCATGGGCGAGGGCGGGACCGACGTCGCCCGGGCGGCGGCCGTCATGGTCCTCCTCGACGACTCCTTCGCCTCGATCGGGGCGGCCATCGAGCTCGGCCGGGCCGTCTACCAGAACATCCGGCGCTTCCTCGTCTACCTCTTCAGCCACAACCTGGCCGAGCTCACCCCCATCCTCGTCGCCGCCTTCGTCGGCTTCCCGCTCGTCCCTCTCACCGCCTTGCAGGTGCTCGCCATCGACCTCGGCTCCGACGTCATGCCGGCGCTCGCCCTCGGTGCCGAGCGACCGGAGCCGGGCACCATGGGCCACCCTCCCCGGCCCACCCGGGAGCGGCTCTTCTCGGCCGAGCTGGTCCGCCGTTTCTGCTTCCTCGGCGCCATCCAGTCGGTCGGCGTGGTGACCGCCTTCTTCTGGCGCATCCACTCGGCCCACCTGCCCTTCGACGCCTTCACCTACGACAACCCCACCTACCGGGAGGCGCTCACGATGACCCAGGCCGGCATCGTCGTGAGCCAGTTCTTCAACAGCTTCGCGGTGCGCACCGACCGGGAGAGCCTTCTTCGCGTCGGCGTCCTCTCGAACGTCCCCTTGCTGCTCGCCGGCTTCGTCGCCATCGGCTTCATGGCGGCGGTGAGCTACGCCCCGCCGCTCGAGGCCCTCTTCCACACGGCGCCGCTCAGGTGGTCGGACTGGGCCGTGCTCGTCGCCTTCGGGGCGCTGCTCCTCGTGGCCGACGAGATCCGCAAGTGGGCGCACCGGCGCCGGGCGCCACGACGAAAGGAGGAGTGATGCAGGCGGTCATCATCGGCTGCGGGCGCGCCGGGGCCGCGCTCGCCCATCGTCTCGACATCGAGGGCGACACCGTGGGGGTGATCGACGTCGACCCGGCGGCCCGCCTCCGGCTGCCCGCCGGGTTCGGGGGCCGCTTCGTCCACGGCGACGGCATGCACACCGGGGCGCTCGAGGCGGCAGGCGTCCGCCAAGCCGACGCCCTGGCGGCGCTCAGCGGGAACGACAGCCTGAACGTCGTCACCATGAGGATCGCCCGTGAGCGCTACCGGGTCCCTCACATCGTGGGCCGGCTGCACGACACCGACGTGGCCCCCGTCTGCGCCGACCTCGGCCTCGCGATGGTCACCTCGGTGAGGATGACCGTCGACCGGGTCCACCGGATGCTGCGCCACCGGCGGCTCGAGCCCGAGCACACCTTCGGCAACGGGGAGTCCCTGCTCGTGCGCTCCCACGTCCCCGACTACCTCGCAGGCCGCCAGGTCCACGAGCTCGACGTGGCGGGCGAGATCCAGGTGGTGGAGGTGACCCGAGGCGGCCACTCCCTCATCCCTGCGCCCGGTTCCAGGTTGCGCAGCGGCGACTTCGTCAGCTTCGTCGTCGCGGCGGGCTCGCTCGAGCGCCTGCGCGGCTTCCTCGGAGGGAGGTTGACGGCATGAGGACGATCGTCGCCGGGGGCGGGCTCGTCGGTGAGCAGGTGGCCCGCGCCCTCGAGTCGGCGGGCCACGAGACCGTGCTCGTCGAGCAGGACCGTGCCCGCTCGGCGGAGCTCACGGCGGCGGGGCACCGCGTGGTCACGGGGAACGCCTGTGTGTCCGAGGTGCTCGAGGCCGCCGGAGCTCTCCGCGCCGACGTCCTCGTCGCCTGCACGCCGCGGGACGAGGAGAACCTGCTCGTCTGCTTCGTCGCCAAGCGGCACCTCGAGCTCCCCCGGACCGTCGCCCGCGTGAACGACGACACGAACCTCTGGCTCTTCGACGACACCTGGGGCGTCGACGCCGCCCTCTCCTGGCCGGCGGCGCTCGCCGCCCTCGTCGGTGAGCCGGCAGCGAGCCTGCATCGGGACCTTCGGCCCTAACGCCGCCGCCGCCGTGCTGGTTCGATCGCGGTGACGCCAAAAGGGGCGGGCAAAGGAGCGAGCATGACCGTCACAGCCTGGGACAAGGTGGACCTCATCGGCCGGATCGCCCCCGTCTACGTCGATCCGGGCGACAGCCTGCAGCGGGTCTCCAAGCTGATGTGGACCGAGTCCGTCGGGGCGGTGCTCGTCGGCGAGCCGGGACGCCTCCTCGGCATCGTGTCTGCTCGCGACGTCGTCGCCGAGCTCGCCCAGGGCTGCGACCCCGAGCACGTCACCGCCGGGCGGCTCATGACCCGCGGCGTCGTCTCGGTGAGGACCGACGACCTCGTCCACGAGGCCGTCTACCGGTTGATCGACGAGGGGATCTGCCACCTGCCCGTCCGCGATCCCGAGGGCGAGGTCGTCGGGCTCCTCTCGGTGCACGAGCTGCTCCGGCCTCTCCTCATCGAGGCGCTCGAGACCGAGGAGCGCTACGGCGAGGAGAGAGCGCACCGTGGCGCCCTCGCCAGCTGAGGGCTGAGGGCGGGACCCCGGCTCAGCTGGTCGGCGCGGCGGCGCCTGCCGGAGCCCGGTCCTCCAGGCGCTCGACGAAGGCGCCGATGGCGGCGAGCGCCGCCTCCAGGTTCTCGACCGAGTTGGCGTAGGAGAGGCGCAGGTAGCCCTCCCCCGCGCGCCCGAAGGCGGTTCCGGGCGCGCACGCCACGCCCGCTTCGGTGAGGAGTCGCTGCTGCAGCTCGAGCGAGGAGAGGCCGAGCGCCCGCACGTCGGGGAAGGCGTAGAAGGCGCCGTCCGGGCGCCGGCAGCTGATGCCGGGGATGGCGTTCAGCCCGTCGACGAGGACGTCGCGTCGGGCGGCGAAGGTGGCGACCATCTCCTCCACGGGCTCGAAGGGGCCCTCGAGGGCGGCGATCGCCGCCCGCTGGGAGAACGAGGAGGTGCACGAGACGGAGTTGACGACGAGGCGGGTGACCGGCTCGACGAGGTGGGCCGGCAGCACCCCGAAGCCGAGGCGCCAGCCGGTCATGGCGAAGGTCTTCGACCAGCCGTCGAGCAGGATCGTCCGCTCGGCCATGCCGTCGACGTCGAGGACACTCGCGTGCGTCCCGTCGTAGCGCAGCGCCCAGTAGACCTCGTCGCTCAGCACGTGGAGGTCGTGTCGGATGGCGACGTCGGCGATCGCCTCGCACTCCGCCGCGCTGAGGGCGCTCCCGCAGGGGTTGTGCGGCGAGTTGAGGACGAGCAGCTTGGTCCGCTCGGTCACCAGGCTCTCGAGCTCGTCGGGGTCCACCTTGAAGCCGTTCTCCTCCCGCAACGGCAAGGGGACTGGCGTGGCGTTCGTGAAGGCGGCGATCGACTCGTACATCGGGAAGCCGGGGTCGGGATAGATCACCTCGTCGCCCGCCTCCACGAGGGCGAGCATGGTGAAGAACATGATCGGCTTGGCCCCCGGCGTCACGATGACCTGCTCGGGCGAGCACGACAGCCCCCGCCGGGCGGACAGGAAGCCGGTCACCGCCTCGCGCAGCGGGAGGATCCCGACTGCGGGCACGTAGTGGGTCTCCCCCGCACCGAGGGCGGCGACCGCCGCCTCGACGATGTGCGGCGGCGTCGGGAAGTCGGGCTCGCCGATCTCGAGATGGACGATGCGCCGGCCCTCCCGCTCGAGCGCCTGCGCCTCGGCGAGGATGGTGAAGGCGGACTCGGTGCCGAGCCTGCTCATGCGCGACGCGATCGACGAGGACATGTCCGCAGCCTTGCTGCCAGTTGCGGCCCGGCGCTAGGGCCGAAAGTCACGGTGCCAGGCCGACGCCACGCGGGCGGCGAGCGAGGCGAGGTGGCGAGCCGGGTCGGCGAGCGACGCCTCGAGCGAGCCCGCCTCCTCCACGAGGGAGTAGGCGCCCTCGATCCCCGCCCTCTCGAGCTCGCCCGGCGGGAGGGACACCTGGCCGGCGAGCACGATGCAGGGGCAACCCGCCGCACGGGCGTGGCGGGCGACGGCGGAGACGACCTTGCCCCGGAGGGACTGGCGGTCGAAGGAGCCCTCGCCGGTGACGACGAGGTCGGCGCCGGCGAGGCGGACGTCGAGCCCGGCGGCGGAGGCGACGAGCTCGGCACCGGGCTCGATGGACCCACCGAGCAGCTCGAGCCCGAAGCCGAGGCCCCCGGCCGCCCCGGCACCGGGCACCTCGTCCCTGCCGGACGCCCCGGGCAGGTCGCGGGCCGCCACGAGGCGGAGCCGCTCGAGGCCGGCCTCGAGGGTCGCGAGGGCGGCGTCGTCCGCCCCCTTCTGGCGGGCGAAGACGGCCGTCGCACCGCCGGGACCGGTGAGCGGGCTGTCGACGTCGGTCGCCGCCACGAGCTCGACCCCCGGCGGCCAGGGCGGCGGGCCGACGATGCGCTCGAGGTCGCGAAGAGCTCCACCGCCTGTTGTGAGCGGCCGCCCGCTCCCGTCGAGGAACGCGAGCCCGAGCCGGGCGAGCATGCCGGCTCCTCCGTCGTTGGTCGCCGAACCGCCGAGGCCCACCACCACCCTGGACGGCCCGAGAGCGAGGGCGGCCTCGAGGAGGTCGCCGACACCTGCCGTCGTCGTGAGGAGGGGGTCGCGTTCCGACCCCGCCAGTCGCTCGAGGCCGCAGGCCTGGGCCGCCTCGACGAAGACGGTCGTCCCCCTCGAGTAGAGGACGGCCTCGACGGGACGGCCGAGCGGGTCGCGGACCGGCACGGGCGAGGGCACGCCGCCGTCGAGCGACGAGAGGACCTCGACGAAGCCCGGACCGCCGTCGGAGAGGGGGAGCAGGTCGCAGGTGACATCCGGGCGGGCACTCGACCACCCGGCCGCCATCGCCCGGGCCGCCTCGGGTGCCGTGAGCGACCCCCCGAAGCTGTCGGGAGCGATCACCACTCGACAGCCCTTCGTCACGACGACTCCTCACGTGGCAACCCGCCGGGCGATCCGGCGAGGCCGGGGAGGCCGACGCTACCGGCCGGCCGCACCGGCACGAGACGAGGCGCGGACCCCCCGGCTCCTCGAGCGGGGCCAGGGAGCGACCCGGGGTGGTGCGCCGGGGCGCGTCCAGCAGGAGCTAGGAGCGAGGACGGTGCTCCTCGCGCACCGCCTTGGCCAGCTCGGCGAGCGTGCGGCTCACGCGGGCGACGGGCGCCAAGGGATCGACGAGGCGGGCGGCGCTGCGCGGGAGCTCGGCGAGGTCACCGGCAAAGAGCGCACGGCCGACCTCGAGCGGAGGACGCGACGCCACCCTTCGCCCACCGAGCATGAGCGGCTCGAGGAGCGCCGAGGTGCCGGCAGGCACCTCCTCCTGCCGCCTGGCGATGGTGTCCTCCAGCCCGGGCGCCCGCATCACCTGCTTCGGACCCGGCAGCGTCGCCTTGCCGGTCGAGAGCTTGGCCACCGGCCGCCCGTCGTACTCGACGAGCTTGTAGGCGGTGTCGAGGAAGGGTGCGTCAGCCGAGACGCCGAGGCGGGTGCCCACGCCGGCCGCGTCGACCGGCACGCCCTCTGCAACGAAGGCCTCGAGATCGTGCTCGTCGAGGCCGCCCGAGACGAAGATGCGGACGTCCTCGAGGCCCGCCTCGTCGAGGAGGCGTCTCGAGGCCACGGCGAGCCGAGCGAGGTCCCCGCTGTCGAGGCGGATCCCCGAGCTCTCGCCGATCCCCAGCTTGCAGATGACCTCGATGGCGTGACGGACGCCGTCCAGGGTGTCGTAGGTGTCGACGAGGAAGGTGGTGCCGCCGGGCAGGTCGCCGGCGAAGGCCAGGAAGGCGTCGGCCTCGTTCGCAAAGGCCTCGACGTAGGAGTGGGCCATCGTCCCCTTCGCCTCGAGGCCGTAGCGGCGCGCGGCCTCGACGTTGCTCGTCCCGGAGAAGCCCACGAGGTTCGAGAGCCGGGCGACGTCGCAACCCGTCTCGGTGCCGTGGGTGCGGCGGAAGCCGAACTCGACGAGCTCGATGCGGCCGGCGGCGGCGACGACGCAGCGGGCGGCCTTCGTGGCGAGCGTCGTCTGAAGGCTGACCCGGTTGAGCAGGTAGGTCTCGACGAGCTGTGCCTCGGCGATGGGGGCGCTCACCTCGAGGATCGGTTCGTTGGCGAAGACGATCCGGCCCTCGGGGACGGCGAAGACGTCGCCGGTGAACCCCAGCTCGCCGAAGGCCTCCAGGGTGGGCGCGTCGTAGCCGAGGGACCCGAGGTAGTCGAGGTCGGCCGGCTCGAAGCTGAACTGCTCCAGCCAGTCGAGGCAGTCCTCGACGCCGGCCGCGACGAGGAAGCCCCGCTCGGGCGGCAGCCGACGGACGAACAGGCTGAAGGTCGCCTGCCCCGTCATGTGGTGGCGGAGGAAGCTCGACGCCATGTTGAGCTCGTACAGGTCGGTGAGGAGGGCGCCCGGCACCCGGTCAGCTTCGGCCCGAGCGAGCGCAACCACCAGAGACCAAGGTCACATCGGGCCGCAGGGTCCTTCGGCACTGTCGCCGGGCGCGCGGGGCTGCGAGGGTACTGGGGCGGTCTGCACCCGAGAGGAGGAGGAAGGAGTCATGGAGCTGAGCGTCGTCCCGATCGAGACGCCCGAGGAGTGCAACCTCATCCTCGGCCAGGCGCACTTCGTGAAGACCGTGGAGGACCTCCACGAGGTGCTGGCGGCCCTCGGCCCGCCGGCCCGTTTCGGCCTCGCCTTCGCCGAGGCCTCCGGCCCCTGCCTCATCCGCCGCTCGGGCAACGACGAAGCCCTCGTCGAGCTGGCGGTGCGCCAGCTCGAGTCGGTCGGCGCCGGGCACTGCTTCCTCGTGCTGTTGGAGGAGGCGTTCCCCATCACGGTGCTGAACGCGCTGAAGCTCGTCCCCGAGGTCTGCACCGTCTTCTGCGCGACGGCCAACCCGGTCGAGGTCGTCGTCGCCGAGACCGACCTCGGCCGGGCGGTCCTCGGGGTCGTCGACGGCATGCCGCCCGCCGGGGTGGAGACCGACGAGGACGAGGCGGACCGAAAGGCGCTGCTGCGCCAGATCGGCTACAAGCTCTGAACGGCCTCAGGCCGGCCCGCCGTCGCCCATCATGTCCGCCGAGAGCGGCGGCATCGACATGGCCACGGCGAAGCGGAGCCCCGAGATGACGCCCTCCACCCAGCCGAGCAGGCCGGCGACGCCGACCCGCAGCTCGTCGGCGGTGAGGCCCTCCTCCTCGAGCCAACCGAACAGCGTGTGCAGCTCACGGCGCATCGGCTGGCCGGTGGCATCTGCCAGCTCACTCGCGATCCGGGGGACGATGCGTGAGAGCCGGCGCCGCACGTCGCTGTCGGAGTCCGGCGCCAGCTGGCGGAGCTCGACCGCGAGCGCCTCGAGCTCCCCCTCCACTCGCATCAGGTCGGTGGGCCGCTCCACCACGAGGCCGCCGGCCTCGTCAGGGGGGCCGCCTGCCGCCTCGGCCTCGTCCGGTGGCTCGTGTGCTGGGGAGGTCATCAAGGAGCATGGTGGGTGAGCGGGGACCGCTTCGCTAGAGCCGAACGACCCAGCGGGGCGCCACGGGTCCAGCGCCGACCGCGTTCGCCTCGGCGGCGGCGACGGTGCCCCGCCCCCTACCCGGCCTGCGGGCCGATGGCCCCTCCTTCCTCGAGACCGGGGCGTCGCAGGCAGCCGGCAGCGAGCTCGAAGACCTGAGGTCGAAGGCGCACCAGCTGGTCGCCTCGTGACGGTCGCCTCGAGGCGACCGGAGCCCGGCAGCTCCGATCGGCTCCGAGGTGGCCGGCGCGTCGTCGCCGTCGTCGGCGAGTTCGAGAGGGGCGAGCCCACCCAGCTGGACGCACTGGTCCGACGGTCTGTGCTGGCGGCCGGCGTACCCCTCGTGCTGCCCGGCCTGGTCGCATGGCATACCGCTTCCGGCTCATGACGGCTGCCCGGTGAGCACCCGGAGATGGAGCCGGACCCGGCAGGGTCGTCCGACGGCTGCCCAGGTGGGTCGCTAACCGAGGATCCCTCTCTGGCGCCCGCTCGGTGGTGTCGTGACGTGGTGACGGCGGTGATGGTGGAGCACGACGGCGCAGGCGAGGAGCACGAGCAGCCAGGCACCGTGCCACGGGACGAGGAAGAGCCCCACCGCAAAGTGGACCGCGACGACGAGGGCGACGAGCACGAGGCCGACTGCCAGGGCGCGCCCTCGGCGATGGGGGTGGGCGTGCGCGTACGGAAGGTGGTCGCTGCTCTCCGGGGCGAGGGAGGGGAGGTCCGCCAGCAAGCCCTTCAGGTCACGCCGGGTCCGGGCGGCCATCGCCTTGCCGACGCGCTCTTGGAACTCCGCCTCGTCGAGCCGCCCGTCGGCATAGTGCGTGGCGAGGACGTCGGCGAGCTCCCTGCGTTCCGCGTCCCCGATCCGGATGTCGTCGGGGAACATCACAGCCCCCTCGGGCTCGAGAGCAGCTCGGTGAGCACCGAGCGCTCCTCTCCCTGCTCGGGGACGAGCAGCCAGGCCGCCACGTACAGCGGGATTCCGAGGCCACCGACGAGGGCGGCGAGGACGAAGCCGAGCCGGACGAGGCTCACGTCGAGTGCGAAGTGTGCCGCCACTCCCGTGGCCACCCCGCCGAGCAGACTGCCCTCCGGCAGGCGCCGCAGCCCCTGGACCGCCGGCCACGCCGACGTCCCGTCGCCGGTCGTCTCGCTGTGACCTGCGTCGTGCAGGTGATCATTCGTCATGGACCGATCGTGCGCCCACTCGGACATTTCGTAAATCGGGGAGCTCCCCGGTCTCTCCCCGAACAGGGCGTCGTCGCCTCAGGGATCTCCCCGATGCCGGGGCGAAGGCAGTGCGCGATCATCGGAGCATCGAGGAGCATGTCCACCCGACGAACCGGCCGAGAGGGTGCCCGCCCCCGGTCCTGCGCGCTCGAGGCGGCTCGGCGACGCGGCCGCACCGCCACCTCGAGCGGGGACCGCTCCGGCGGGTCACCGACGACCGGCTGCTCGGTGGCGTCGCCGGCGCCCTCTCCCGCCGTACGGGCGTCGACCCGACCATCGTGCGCGTGGCGCTCGTGCTCGTCTCGCTGAGCGGCGGCGTCGGCGTGGTTGCCTACGTCCTCGGCTGGCTGTTCATCCCCCGCGAGGGCGAGGACGAGCCGATCGCCCAGCGGGCGCTTCGCGACCGCCTCACGATCGGCCTCGCCGCCACGGTCGTGCCGCTCGTCATCGCCGTCGAGCTGATCGGCTCGGCCGTCGGGGCCTCCTGGTTGACCTCGTTCGCATGGACGCTGCTCGTCGGGGCTGCCGGCATCGTCCTCGTCTGGCGGAACGCCAGCGCGTCCGAGCGAGCCGCGCTCGAGAGGACGACCCGCCCTGTCGCCGACCTCGCCTCGGGAACCGGTCGCCTGCGACGGCTCTTCCTCGTCCGCCTTCTTCTCGGCCTCGGCCTCTTCGTGGCCGGCCTGGTCGAGCTCTCCGACACCGGCCGCGCCTTAGCCGCGGTCCGACCGCTCGAGGGCCTTCTCCTCGTCGCCGGGGCCCTCGTGCTCGTCTTCGGCCCCTGGTGGCTCCGGCTCGCCCGGGAGCTCGTCTCCGAGCGCCAGGCCCGCGCGAGGGCGGAGGAGCGGGCGGAGATGGCCTCGAGGGTCCACGACTCGGTGCTGCAGACCCTGGCACTCATCCAGCGGCGGGCCGACGAGCCCCAACAGGTCGTCCGGCTGGCGAGGGCCCAGGAGCGCGAGCTTCGCTCCTGGCTCTTCGACGGGAGCTCCCCGGGCTCGCCTGCCGATGCCGACACCATGCTGTCGGCCGCCGTGAGGCGGCTCCAGGACGACGTCGAGGCCGCCCACGGCGTGAGCGTCGAGGCGGTCGTCGTCGGAGACCATGCTCTCGACGCGCGCGTCGCCGGTCTGGTGGCGGCCGCCAGGGAGGCGACGGTGAACTCGGCCAAGTGGTCGGGCTCGCCGGTGGTCTCGCTCTACGCCGAGGTCGACGACACCGCCGCCAGGATCTTCGTACGCGACACCGGGCGGGGTTTCTCCCGGGAGGACGTGCCGGCGGACCGCAAGGGCATCAGCGAGTCGATCGAGGGCCGGATGGCTCGCCTCGGTGGCACCGCCTCCATCCGCTCCGCCGACGGCCGGGGGACCGAGGTGCACCTCCACCTCCCGCTTCCCGCCGCCACCGGGTCCCGGCGATGAGGGCGCCGACGGTGCTGCTCGTCGACGACCACGCCCTGTTCCGGGCCGGGGTGCGAAGCGAGCTCGGCGACAAGGTGGTGGTCGTCGGCGAGGCCGACGAGGTGGAGGCTGCCGTCGAGCTCGCGACCGAGCGCCTCCCCGACGTCGTCCTGCTCGACGTCCACCTCCCCGGAGGAGGCGGCCGGGCGGTCGTGGAGGGGGTGAGGAGGGCTCCCTCGACCGAGCACGTCCGCTTTCTCGCGCTCTCGGTGTCCGACGCACCCGAGGACGTCATCTCGGTCATCCGGGCAGGAGCGAGGGGCTACGTCACCAAGACGATCTCCGGTCCCGAGCTCGTCGAGGCGGTGGTGCGGGTCGCCGGCGGTGACGCCGTCTTCTCGCCCCGCCTCGCCGGCTTCGTGCTCGACGCCTTCGCCTCCATGGCGCCCGCGGAGTCCTCCGAGATGGCCCGGCGCGGCGTCGATCCGGAGCTCGACCAGCTGACGCCCCGGGAGCGTGAGGTGCTCAGGCTGATCGCCCGCGGCTACTCCTACAAGGAGCTCGCCGCC
This sequence comes from Actinomycetes bacterium, assembly GCA_021821585.1. Classification (GTDB taxonomy): domain Bacteria; phylum Actinomycetota; class Acidimicrobiia; order Acidimicrobiales; family Bog-793; genus JAKACF01. The sequence continues at coordinate 5,455 of JAKACF010000002.1, read as the reverse complement.
GAGCTCTCGATCTCGGTGAAGACCGTCGAGAGCCACGTCTCGGCCGTGCTACGCAAGCTCCAGCTCTCGACCCGCCACCAGCTCAGCCGCTGGGCGAGCGAGCGGCGGCTCGACTGAGCACCTCCCGCTCTCGTGGTTGCATGGCGGGCATGGAGGCGATCGCGGTCGACTGGTCGGGAAGCACCGCCTCCAACCGGGGGCGGCGCGGCGCCCGTGCGGTCGACGGCCGACTGGTGGAGCTCACCGGCCCCCTCTCCAGGGACGCGGCCCTCGCCTGGATCACCGCCTGCGCCCGGTCCGCCGAGGGTCCGCTCGCCGTCGGGCTGGACTTCGCGTTCTCCTTCCCGTCCTGGTTCCTCGACGAGAAGGGGTACCGCTCGCCTCGGGAGCTGTGGGAGGCGGTCGCCCGCGAGGGCGAGGAGTGGCTGGCCCGGTGCGAGCCGCCCTTCTGGGGTCGGCCGGGGCGGCGCCGGCCCGAGCTGCCCGCCCACTTCCGGGCGACGGAGGCGTCGCTGCCGGCGATCGCCGGGAGCCGCCCGAAGTCGCCCTTCCAGATCGGCGGTGCGGGCTCGGTCGGCACCGCCTCGATCCGCGGCATGCCGCTGCTCCCGCACCTCTCCGCCGCCGGGCTCTCCATCTGGCCCTTCGACGAGCCCGGCGCGGCGGTGGTCGTCGAGATCTGGCCCCGCCTCCTCACGGGGCCGGTCGTGAAGCGCGACCGGACCGCCCGCTCGGCCTACCTGGCGGCGCGCCTCGGCGCGGTCCTCGACCGGGCGGTGCTCGGACGGCTGGCGGAGAGCGAGGACGCCTTCGACGCCGGCGTCTCGGCGGTCGTCATGTCACGCCACGACGAGTTGGCCGCCCCGGCGCGCCCTGCCCATCCCGACTCCGGCCGGGAGGGCGCCATCTGGGTGCCGCCGGACGCGGCGACGAAAGCAGCCGGGACCCTCGCCCTGAGCGCTCCTCAGGAGTCGAAGCCGAGCCCGATCCGGTCGAGCAGGCGGAGCCAGGCGTTGCGCCGGCCCCCGGCGGCGTCCGCCGAGGCGAGCGACCGGCGCGTGAGCTCGACGACGCCGTAGCGGAGCGGCTCGGGAGGAAAGGGCACCGGCTTGGAGCGCACCATCTCGAGCTCGGTCAGCTCCCCTCCACCCTCGAGGAGCTCGAGCATGACCTTCGCGGCGAAGCGGGTGGCGCCGACCCCGAGACCGGTGAACCCGGCGGCGTAGGCCGCCCGCTTTCCGAACGCCGTCCCGTAGAAGGCGAAGAACCGGCTGCAGGTGTCGATCGCACCCCCCCAGGCGTGGGTGAAGCCGACGCCCCCGAGGACCGGGAAGGTCTCGACCAGGTGGGCCGCCAGCTTCTCGAAGGTGGCCGGGCGGCGGTCGAGCTCGTCGCGCAACCCGTTCGCGTAGTGGTAGACGGCGTCGTAGCCGCCGAAGAGGATGCGGTCGTCCGCCGTCAGCCGGTAGTAGTGGAACTGGTTCCCCGAGTCCGACAGCCCCTCCCGACCGCTCCAGCCGATGGCCTCCTTCTGGTCCGGGGAGAGCGGCTCGGTGACGAGCACGTAGTCGTAGACGGGAAGGATGTAGGGGCGGACCCTTCGCACGAGGGGGCGGAAGGCGTTCGTCGCCAGCACGGCCTTGTCTGCGTGGATCGTGCCGTGAGGCGTCTCGAGCCGCAGCCCCGATCCGGAGCGGGAGACCGAGACGACCTCGGTCCCCTCGAACAGGCGGACGCCGCGCCGCTCGCATGCCTCGGCGAGGCCCCAGGCGAGCCGCGCCGGGTTGACGAGGGCGGTGTGCCCCCTCGAAAGGAGTCCGCCCAGGTAGGTCGGCGAGCGAACGAGGGCACCGAGGGCCTCGGCGTCGAGGAGCTCGACGTCCTGGCCGTAGCGCCGGCTCAGCTCGGCGGCTTCCTCGAGCTCGGCGATCTGCCAGTCCGCCGTCGCCACCGAGATGGTGCCGTTCCGCTCGAGCTGGCAGTCGATCCCCTCCTTCTCGACGGTCTCCTCGATCTCCTGCAGGTTCTCGAGCCCGAGCGCCTCGAGGCGAGCGAGCTCCTCGGGGAACCGGGCCGCCCCGTTGGCGATCCCGTGGGTGAGGCTCGCCTCGAGGAAGCCTCCGTTGCGACCGCTGGCTGCCCATCCGGCCGACCGCTGCTCGACGACGACGATCTCCCGGCCGGGGAACCGCTCGGCGGCGAGCAGGGCCGACCACAGCCCGGTGAAGCCCGCCCCGACGACCGCCAGGTCGCAGTGCAGGTCCTTCAGGAGCGGGGGGCGGGGGGTAGGTGCCTTCGGGTCGTCGAGCCAGTAGGAGCGGTACGTCGTGTCCGTGAAGGCGCTCACAGCGAAAGCCTCCCACGCACCCGCGCCGGCGGCGAATCCGCCGCCGCGCTGGGTCGAACGGCCCTGGCGGGCCGGGAGGGACAGGGCCAGCCTGTCCTCGAGCGGGGCGGTGGCGCCCCGGATTGGAGAGAGGAGCCATGTCGAGCGCACCAGTACGGCAGCACAGCGAACGCCACGACCTCCTGCTCGCCCCGCCCCACCGGCTCTTTGTCGTCTTCGACAGCCGGGAGGTCGCCGAAGCCGCTCTCCGGCGGCTGCGCGCCGAGGAGCTCGCGCCCGAGGACGAGGTGTGGGTGCTCGCCGGCGAGGAGGGCCTCTCCGCTCTCGACGCGGCGGGAACCCGCCACGGCGTGCGGGGCCGCGTCGTGAGGCTCCTCCAGATGGCGATGACGGTGAACGACATCCAGTACCTCGAGATCCTCGAGGCCGACCTGGCGGCGGGCCACGTGGTGCTCGCCATCCCCGTCGCCAACCAGCGCCGGGCGGACGAGATCGCCCGCCTCCTGCGGGAGCAGGCGGGCCACTCCATGGCCTACGGCGCACACTGGGACTTCGTGCCCGTCGTCCCCTGAGCCCGCCGGTGGGCGCCACCGGTTCCTAGGATGCGGCCGTGGTCAGCCGCTTCACCACCCGACCCGAGCTCGCCGGCACCTTCGGGATGGTGGCCGCGACCCACTGGCTGGCGGCGGCGGCCGGCATGCACATGCTCGAGTCCGGCGGCACCGCCTTCGACGCGGCAGCGGCCGCCGGCTTCGTCCTCGAGGTGGTCGAGCCCCACCAGAACGGGCTCGGCGGCGAGGTGCCGATCCTGTTGTACTCGGCCGACGACGACGAGGTCTTCGTCGTGAACGGCCAGGGCGTGGCCCCGGCGGCCGCCACCCGCGGGTACTTCGCCGGGCTCGGCCTCGACCTCGTGCCCGGCGCCGGGCTGCTGGCGGCCTGCGTCCCCGGCGCCTTCGCCGGCTGGATCCTGCTGCTCGAGCGCTTCGGGAGGCTGCCGCTTCGCGAGGTGCTCTCCCCCGCCATCGGGTACGCCCGCGACGGCTTTCCCGCCCTGGCTCGCCTCAGCGACGAGCTGCGGGCGGTCGAGCCGACGTTTCGCTCGGACTGGCCGAGCTCGGCCGAGCTCTGGCTCGCCGACGGCGTCCCGGGCCCCGGGCGCGGGTGCGCAACCCGGCTCTCGCCCACACCTTCGCCCGACTGCTCGAGGAGGCGGAGGCCGCAGGGCCGCGGCGGCTGGCCCAGCTCGAGGCGGCCCGCCGCGCCTTCTACGAGGGCTTCGTGGCCGACGCCATCGTGAGCTTCGCCCGGCGCCCCTCGCCCTCGCCGGCCGGTACCCATCCCGGGCTGCTCTCGGGGAGCGACCTCGCCGGCTTTCGGGCCGCCCTCGAGACGCCCACCCGCCTCGCCTACCGGGACTTCGAGGTCTTCAAGACCGGGCCGTGGGGCCAGGGTCCGGTCATGCTCCAGCAGCTCGCCCTCCTCTCGGGCTTCGACCTCGCCGCGCTCGGCGAGGGCAGCCCGGAGCTCGTCCATGTCGTCGCCGAGTGCGCCAAGCTCGCCTTCGCCGACCGGGAGGCCTTCTACGGCGATCCCCGCGTCGTCGAGGTGCCGCTCGGGGACCTGCTCTCCAAGGCCTACAACGACGAGCGGCGCCGTCTCGTCGGCGACGAGGCGAGCCACGAGCTCCGGCCCGGGACGCCCGGGGGCCGCACCCCGCGTCTGCCGGCGGCGGTGGCGGGAGGCGGAACGGCGGTATCGGCGCACGACACCTGCCATCTCGACGTGGCCGACCGCTTCGGCAACCTCGTCTCGGCGACGCCGAGCGGCGGCTGGCTGCAGAGCTCGCCGGCCGTGCCGGGCCTCGGCTTCTGCCTCGGGACGAGAGCCCAGATGTTCTGGCTGGAGGACGGCCTCGCCTCGAGCCTCCGCCCGGGCTCGCGCCCGCGCACGACGCTCAGCCCCTCGCTCGCCTTCCGCGACGGCCGGCCGTACATGGCCTTCGGGACTCCCGGCGGCGACCAGCAGGACCAGTGGCCGCTCCGGGCCTTCCTCTACCACGCCGAGCTCGGCCTGGCGCTCCAGGAGGCCGTCGACACGGCCAGCTGGCACGTCGAGCACGCGCCCTCGTCGTTCCATCCCCGCCGCGCCCGCCCGGGCGAGCTCGAGATCGAGACCTCCTTCCCGGAGGCGACGCTGAAGGCGCTCGAGCGCCGCGGGCACCGCCTCGTCGCCGTCCCGCCGTGGAGCCTCGGCAGGGTGACGGCCGTCTGCCGGCAGGCCGACGGCACGCTCCGGGCGGCGGCCGACGCCCGCTCGGGCCAGGCCTATGCCGTCGGGCGCTAGGGGCGCCGGCGGGACTTCTCGCCCGCCCGGGGCCCGGCCTCGAACCGGTCGCCGAGCGCCCGCCGGAGCGAGCTTCCCTCCCGGCGCCGCCGGCGGACGGTAATCTCCCCCCGGTGTCACAGGCCGTCGTCGAGCGCCGCCCGCCGGTCCGCGCGCACGCGGCGCCCCGGCGGCGGGGGCGCCGCCCCGACTGGGGCCGGCTCTCCGGGGCGGTCACCGTCGTGGCGCTCTTCTGCGGGGTGACGCTCGTCCTCTACCTCGCGTCGCTGCACGCCAACGCCGCCGGCTCGGACGGGGCGACGGTCGCGCTCGAGGGAGCCAGCCTCACCCACAACCCGTTCCTGCACAACTGGCAGCTCTCGCTCGACTCGTTCTGGAGCGTCGACGTGCCGTTCTACGCCCTCGGCTACGTCGTCATCGGGCTCCGGCCGGTGCTCATGTACCTGATCCCGGCCGTCATCGCCGCCTGTGCCGTGGTCGCCGGCGCCCTGGCGGCCCGCGAGGGACGCCGTGGCGTGGCCGGGCTCGTCGGCGCCGGCACGGTCGTGGCGATCCTTGCGCTGCCGAGCCACGCGCTCGCCCAGTACTACCTGAAGGGCCCGTACCACGTCGCCACGGCGCTGTTCGCCCTCGTCGCGTTCGTCTGCCTGCGCCGGGCGCGCGTCGGGGCCGCCTGGGCCGTGGCAGTCCTCCTGCTCGCCGCCGGGATGCTCGGCGACCTGATGGAGGTGGCCTACGGCGTCGTCCCGGTCCTGCTCGCCG
>JAKACF010000147.1 GCA_021821585.1 Actinomycetes bacterium | reverse complement strand
CCTCGAGCTCCGGCTGACAAGAGAGGAAGAGTGATGGAGACACCTCGTCCCGAGTTCGGCGACTGGTTGGAGGGCTTCCTGTTCGACCGGCGGATCGCGGTCGTGAGGGGCCCGCTCGACGACCCGGCGGCCACCCGCGTCGCCACCGAGCTCATGACGCTCGACGCGACGGGCGACTCGGCCGTCACGCTGCAGATCGACAGCCCCGGTGGCCCGCTCAGCTCGGCCTTCGCACTCGTCGACGTGATCGAGATGCTCGGCGTGCCCGTGAAGGCCGTCTGCCTCGGTCGCCTCGAGGGCACGGCGGTGGCCGTGGCGGCGGTCTGCTCCCATCGGCTCGCCCTCCCTCACACCCAGTTCCGCTTCTGCGACCCCGAGGTCGCCTTCGAGGCGCCCGCCTCACAGGTGAAGCACACGGTCTCCTCGCACCTCGCCATGGTCCGACGGTTCCACGAGGTGCTCGCACGCTCGAGCGGGACCCCGCTCGAGGAGGTGGAGCGGTGGTGCGCCGAAGGCAGGTACCTCACCGCAGAGGAGGCTCACCGGGCGGGGCTCGTCGACGAGGTCGCCCAGCGCCCGGCGCCGCTCAGAAGGGTGCGCTGACCACCCTGTGTCTCGTCGGGGCCGTCTCGGGCAGAGGGGGGCGTCCGCGCCGGGCGGCACGATCCCGGGCCCGACGGCGCGAGCGGGCGGCTCCTATATTTGGCGGCCGTGCCCGAGCGAAGCGAGATGCCACAGGGTCCGCTGCTGCGGGCGACCTACGACCACGTCGCGCACGCCGCGTCCTCCATCAGGAGCCTGCTCCCGATCTACCGGGACCTCCTCGGGGGCGAGTTCATCGGCGGCGGCGAGAACCCGAGAGTCGGCTTCCGCACGGTCCACCTGCGCTTCGAGGGCGGCGGGAAGATCGAGCTGCTCGAGCCGACGGAGGGGTCCTCCTTCCTCGACAGCTTCCTGGCCAAGATGGGTGACGGAGGTCTCCACCACGTCACCTACCTCGTCCCCGACATCGAGGAGGCGATCGAGGCCTGCCGGAAGATGGGGATCGAGCCGTTCGGGATCTTCCTCGAGATGTCCTTCTGGAAGGAGTGCTTCCTCCACCCCCGCTCGGCCGGCGGTGCGCTCATCCAGCTCGCCCAGCCCGGTTTCGATCCCGACGAGCACTCGGGTCCTTCGATGACCCTCGAGGAGTTCCTCGAGCACCCGAGGAACTACTGGGCCGAGTAGCGGGAGGGCGACCTCACCGGTTCACGACGAGGAAGCGCTCGCCCGGGTCGGGCGGAGTGGTCACCCGCGTGGGGAAGTGGATGACGTGCACAGGGGCCCCGTCGGCCCAGACCGGCACGGCCTCGACGGCGTGCAGCGAACGCGTGAGGAAGACGTAGCTGCCGTCAGGCGCCCACTCGACCACGGGCGGGTCGAGGAAGGACGCCGGACGGGACATGGCCACCTGGCCGGTGGCGACCCGGATGACGACGAGCCGGCCCTCCACCCGCCGCGTCCCCCGGTAGCAGCAGCCGGAGGAGACGATGGGTGAGTTCTCGATCGTGGTGGCGACCCCGATCGGGAGCGCCGCCACGGCGAGGAAGCGGCCGTTCGGCGAGAGCGCCGCCGAGGTCGTGAGCGAGACGCCGGTCGGCGGGTCGAGGTGGACGTCGGTGATGTGGAGGGAGACCGGGTTGGCGACCCACAGCCGGCAGTCGACCGAGCAGAACTGGGTCCAGTGCTCGGCGACGGCCGTCGAACCGACCGCCTCGACGAGCGGCGCGGAGAAGCCGGGGAGGGGTGCGGTGAGGCCGGTCCTCGGATGCCACACCTCGGTGACCCCGGGCGGGGCGAGGACGAGCACGCCGCCCTGCACTGCGTCGAGGAACTGCCATGCGCACGGGACCCGTGCCGGGGGGACCAGCAGGCCCCCGGTCAGCGAGACCTCGCGCAACGAGCATCGCCGCGAGCGCTCGCCCGCCAGCGTCGAGTCGTGGAGCAGCAGCCACACCGTCCCCGGTCTGAGACCGGGGTAGGCGATCGAGGCCGGGCCGAGGTCGACCGTCCTCGTGGAGGCCGAGCGGAAGGCGATCGCCTCGCCGGCGTTCGGACGGGAGCGCAGGTCGTGGAAGACGACGTCGACGACGAAGGGACCCGTCGCCACGGGGTTCGAGGCCGCCGGCACCTCGAGGGCGACGGGCGTGTGCAGGGTGCGGTTCGTCTCGGCGTCGACCTCGTAGACGGCCCGCAGCTTGGCCGGATGGGGCCCGGTGGTCTGGGGAGGGTTGGGCACCACGATCACCGAGTCCGAGAGCGCACCCGGGAGAGGCTCCGGTCCCGGGGTCGTGTAGGCGGTGACCGTCGTCGAGCGCGTGGCGCCGAGGCCGATGACGATGCCGACGACGAGAAGGACGAGCACGGCGACGCCGATGACCACGAGGCGCCACGGCCGCGGGCTTCCGCCGGGTGCGCTCTCCTCGAGCGGCATGAGGACCGGTTGCAGGGCCTCCTCGGCGCTCACCGAGCCGACGATGTCGTGGAACATGGTGCGGAAGCGCTCCCCGAGCACCTCGTCCCGGCCCGCCTCCTCGGCGGCGAGGAGGCGCGCGCGCTCCCTCGCCTCCTCCTCGTCCGCGGGGTCATCGAGCCGCCCGACCGCGCTCGGACCGAGCGAGCGACGGAGTCTCGGCAGGCAGCGGCGGACCCGGTTCTCGACGGCCTCCTCGTCCACCTCGAGGAGGGCGGCGACCTCGCCGGCGGTCCATCCGGCGCCGCGGACGAGCAGCACGGCGACGCGGTCGCCCCGCGGGAGGACCGAGAGGGCGGAGGCGAGCTCGGGTTCGAGCCACGGGACGCGCCCGGCGCTGCGGTCGAACAGCGGAGGCGTCCGCAGCAGGAACGACTGCCGCTGGGCCGCCTCGACCAGCCTGCGCACCGTCCCCGCGACGTCCGCCCCCTCCCCGACGCCGTTCTCGAAGGCCCAGGCGAGGGAGGCGGCGGTCGCCTCGCGACCGCGTCCGGGCCCGTAGAGGGCGATGAGGGCCTCCCGCAGGCGCGGCTCGACCCGTGCGACGAGCTCGCGGAAGCCCAGCTCGTCCACTCGCTCGTTCACGCCTGCTCCCGCAATTCCCTCGGTCCTCGTCTCGGCGGCCCGCGACCGTGCGGGCCGCATGCTCAAGTATCGCCGCCCCGGAGCCGATGAGAGACGTCGAGACCAAGGGGGCAGGCGGTGGGGGACGTCATCGAGCAGTACGCCGTCGGTTCCTTCTCGATCCAGCGATGGCGCCGCTTCGGGATGGACCGGCTCTACGTGCAGGCCGAGGGAGGCCGGGCCGTCGGGTGGGTCGACCTCGAGACGGGTGAGCGGGTGCTCCTCGACGGGGAGGACGCCGAGCTGTTCGAGAGGACGGTCGAGAACTGGCGACTCGCCCTTCCCTTCGGGCAGTTGCTCTCGGTCTGACCAGGTCGGCGGCTCACCTCGGCGCGAGGCGCCGCGCCACGGGCACGAGGAAGGGCCAGCCGGGCGACTGCTGGATGCAGCGGGCGAAGAGCCAGAGCCGGAGACGCTCGGCGTCGAGCTCGGCGAGGTCCGCCATCCTCCCGACCAGGCCGAGCGGGTCGCTCGCCAGCCGCCTCGGGCAGTTGAGCAGGTGCTGGAGGACGTCATAGGTGCGGTCCCCGACGTACGGTTTCGGGTCGATCGCGAGCCAGGGCTCGCGCGTGGCGGCGAGCACGTTTCCGGCGTGCAGGTCCGTGTGGAGCAGGACGTCATCGGGCCCGGGCCGGGAGAGCGAGCCGAACAGGGCGATGCCCTCCCGAGCGAGCCCGGGGTCGACCGGGGACCTCTCCTGGGCGGGGCGCGCCGCGTACTCCTCGGTCCACTGACGGCACATCGACTCGAGGGGTCGGAAGGAGCCGCCGCCGGGCGGCGCCCGCCACAGCCGCCGCAGCAGGCCGGCGACGACGGCGTCCTGCTCCGCCTCCGGGCGCTCGGACAGGGCCGTGCCCGGGACGCACCGCTCGAGGAGGAGCACCGTGCTCTCGCCGCGGGACTCCTCCGAGAGGAGCCTGACCGTTCCACCTCCGCCGGCCAGGCGGAGCCCGTCTGCCTCGTCTCTCGCCTCGGGGTGGCGCCAGCCGACCTTCACGACGACGTCGTCGCCGGCCGCCGTCCGCCCCGGGGCCACCCAGGCGGTGCGGCCGCCTGGCTCGTACGGCTCGCCGAGGACGAGGCCGAGGCGTCCGGCCGTCTCCGAGAGGAGCGCCGGCAGCGCGTCGAGCCACGCGAGACGGCCCTCCCGCTGAGCCGACTCCGCCAGGCTCGCCGGGATCCGGATCTCTCCACGCGGCCGCCGGGTCACCTGAGGCCGTCCGCTTCGGCCGCCACCTCGGCTGCGCGCAGCATCTCCGAGCCGACCGGCTGCACGCCGATGCGGCTGAGCAGCAAGCCGTTGGAGACCCGCTCGAGCACGCCCCACTACCAGATCGCCGCCGCCTCGAGCCCGGTCATGGCGGCGAGCCGCTGTGCTCGTGCGAACGGGTCGGAGGCGATGAGCTCGAGCGGATCCTCCCGCATGATCACGCCGAGGTCGAGCTCCGGCTCGGCCAGGAGGCCGTCGGGATCGACCAGCTTGAAGCCGCCGGGTGCTTCGAGCGCGTTCCACTGGTGGACTTCCCCGTGGACGAGCACGGCCCGCCCGTTTTCGTGGGCGGCGATCCGACGCTCGGCGCAGGACAGGGCGTGGTCGACCGCGTGCGACGAGCACGGGCGACCGAGCTCCTCCCAGCCGAGGGTGACGTTCTCGGCCAGCCGGCGGGCATGGTCGGCGCCGGAGGGGAGCCCGCAGCCCGGCGCCCGCCGCCAGAGGCTGGCGGCGGCGGCGCAGAGCAGCTCGTGCCGGGTGTCGACCGGGATGCCGAGGGCCGACATGGGCCTGCCGAGACGCTCGAGGAGGATGAGCCCCCGCTCCTCGTCGCAGGCGAGGAGGGTGGCGACGCCCTCACCGCCGGCCAGACGGAGCACGGTGATCTCGTGGCGCACCGTGGCGCCGAGCGGGAGTGGGGCCTTCAGCACGGCGGGGGTGCCGTCGCGCAGCGTCGCCTCGGCGACGAAGGCCTCGGTGGCATCGCCGAAGGCGCTGCCGATGTTGAGGCCCCAGGCGGCCTGCGCCCACGACAGGGAGGCTTCGAGCCCGTCGAGGAAGCCGCCCAGACCGCGCGCCTCGGCGTTGGCCAGCACCGCCGGAGGGACCACCAGCATGCGATGAGCCTCGCGCACCGCAGCCGCCGGTGCGGTCGAGGCGGTACCGTCCCGGGGCCTGCCTCGCCGCCGCGCGAGACTCTTGGTCTTTCGGGAGGAGTGATGAGAGCGAGACCGCGAACCCGGCAGCCGGCGGCCGTGACCCTCGTGGCGGTGGCAGGTGTCCTCGCCGCCTGTGGAGGCGGTGCCTCGTCCCGTACCACGAGCGCGCCCAGGCCGTCGTCGACCACGACGGCGGCCTCGTCTCAGCCGGCCGCCCTCGTGCGCGCTGCCCTCGCCCGGGCGCGGGGCGAGCGGTCGCTGCGCTACCGAGCGACGACGACCTACTCGGCGAACGGGGCCCACCTCTCGCTGACGGTGTCGGGCCAGGTGACCGGCAGCCAAGGCGTGCAGACCATCACAGAACGCTTCCCCACCGGTTCGGGCCACGTCACCGTCGAGCTGCTCGGAGGAGTCGCCTACTTCAAGGGTGACGTGCAAGGCCTCGAGCACTACATGAACTTCCCGGCCACCGCTGCCCGCCGGGATGCCGGCCGCTGGATCTCGGTCCGGCGCACGGCCGGGACGGTCTACCGGGAGGTGTCGGCTGCCCTCACCCTCCGCTCGGCGGTGTCGGAGATCCTGATCGGCGCGCCGTTCTCCTCGGCCGTCCCGGTCGACGCGGCGAGCGGGGTGGCGACCGTCACGGGGAAGCTGACCGGTCAGCTGCCCTCCGGGGTCTCCTCGGAGTCCGCCACCCTCAAGATCTCCCGCCGGGGCCACGGTCTCCCCGTCAGCTACCGGGCCCGCGTCGTCGGCTCGGGCAGGAGCGAGGAGGTCGTCTCGGTCTTCGAGGACTGGGGCCGCCCGGTCGTCCTGCCGGCGGCCCCCTCTGGGGCACTGGCCTACTCCGCAGCCGGGTGAGCGGGCGTGGCAGGGAGCAGGACGCATCGTTACGAGGTCGCCTGCAGCTGGTCGGGCTCGACCGCTGGCGGCTACGACGCCTACGACCGGACCCACTCGGCGACACTCTCTCAGGCCGGGTCACAGCTCACCATGAGCTCCGACCCGGCATTCCGGGGATCGAGCGAGTTCGTGAACCCCGAGCAGCTCCTCCTGCTGGCGGCCGTCTCCTGTCAGCTGCTCTCGTTCCTCGCGGTCGCGGCCCGGGCGCGGATCGACGTCGTCGCCTATGCCGATGAGGCGACGGCCCTCATGCCCGAGGACGACCCACCGCTGCGCGTCACCGAGATGCTGCTCCGCCCGCGCATCACCGTCCGCGGCACCATCGGGGAGGAGCGCGTCCTCCACCTCGTCGAGGTGGCCCACCGAGAGTGCTTCATCGCCAACAGCCTGAACACCTCCATCTCGATCGAGCCGAACGTGGTCGTCGTGGTGCCCGACGGGCACCCCAGGTAGGCGTCCGGCCGACCGCAGATGGCCAGCACGGGCACGACCGCGCGGTCGTATGACCCTGATCGCTCAGGTCGTGATCGGGCGGCGTCGCGACCATCGGAAATGGCCTCTGCCATGCCTGCGTCGAAGGGTGAGCCGAGAGACCGGATCGCGGGAGCGCTGCTCGTGGACGGGGAGCGGGTGCTGCTCGCCCACCGCCACCCAGCCCGGAGGCGGTACCCGGACTGCTGGGACGTGCCTGGCGGCCACGTCGAGGACGGGGAGGCGGCGGCCTCCGCCCTCGTCCGGGAGCTGAGCGAGGAATTGGGGATCACGATCGCGCCCCCGTCGCCAGAGCCCCGCTACCGGCTGGTGGGCGACGGTCATGATCTCGACCTGTGGGTAGTCCGCACCTGGTCCGGCTCGATTCACAACCGTGCCCCAGAGGAGCACGACGACCTTCGGTGGTTCGAGGCCGGTGACGTTGCCCAGCTCCCTCTCGGCCATGAGCGCTATCCGGAGCTCATCGCCGAGGTGCTCGCCACCGGGAACACCGCTCGGTGAAGGCCTCCGCCTGACGGCCAGGGCGTCGCCGACGGCGCTCCGCACGCAGGTGCCGGCCGTGGTCGCCTCCGGTCGCTCGCCTGCGGGGGCGGCTGCCGTGCAGCTCGTCGACGGCCCACCGACTCGAACATGGTGCTCGCCGGGCGGAGCGCGCGGCGCGAGCTCGGAGACGACGAGGACCGGGAGCGGAGGAGGTGGGATTTGAACCCACGGACCCTTGCAGGTCACACGATTTCCAATCGTGCCGATTCGGCCGCTCTCGCACTCCTCCCGAGCCAGTGAGGGTACTCTGTGTACTCGGCGCTGCCGTGCGCAGTGGCCGGGTTCT
>JAKACF010000146.1 GCA_021821585.1 Actinomycetes bacterium | reverse complement strand
GTCACTACCAACCACGGTAATGACTAGGTTCAATACGGTCAATAGCCTCTTCGGGTTTTTTTGGCGTCTCCGGCACGCGGCCGGCGCGCCGAGCCACCGTTCCGCCTCCGGGGGACGCACCGCTTTCGAACCGGACCCCGGCGCGGTAGGTTCCCCTTCCCGTGGAGGGCGCCAGCCGACGGAGCCGTACGGTCGCATCGGTCGACAGCGCGCTGCGCCTCCTCAGCAGCTTCGGGGACCATCCGACCCTGTCGGTGAAGGAGGGAGCGGAGCTGCTCGGCGTCTCCCCGTCCACGGTCCACCGCCTGCTCGTCACCCTGCTCGCCCGGGGCTTCGTCTCCCAGGATGCGGCGACCCGCCGCTACCGGCCCGGGCCCGCGCTCCTCGACATCGCCCTCGGCGCCTTGCAGGGCATCGACGTGCGGCGGGCGGCCCGCCCCCACCTCGAACGGCTCACGACCGAGGTCCGCGAGACGGTCAACCTCATCGTCCTCGACGGCCCGCTCATCCGCTTCATCGACTCGATCGAAGGACCCGAGGCGGTCCGGGTGAGCTCGAGGACCGGGACGGTGCTTCCCGCCCACTGCACGGCCGGGGGGAAGATGCTGCTGGCGCAGCTCGAGGGCCGACAGCTCGACGACGTGCTCGGGGACGGGCACCTGCGCGGGTTGACGGACCACTCCGTCACCGACCGGGCGAGCCTCGACGAGGAGCTCGCCGGCGTGAGGCGCAACGGGTACGCCACGAGCTTCGAGCAGAGCACGGTCGGCCTCTCGGCCGTGGCGGTGCCCATCGCGGACGCCCGTGGGCACGTCATCGCCGCCATCGGGGTCTCGGCGCCGGCGGCACGGCTCGACAGCCGGCGCGTCGAGGAGATCGTCACCGCCGCCAGAGCAGCCGCCGAGGCCATCACCGCCGACCTGCGCGACTCGTCCCGCTGACGGCGACCGACGCCAGCAGCCGGAGGCGGGCCGGAGCCCGCCCGCCCGGTCGGCTCGGGCCTCATTGAGGGTCCCGACCACGGCGGGGTCTCCCTCGTCTAGCGCCACCGGCGGAACAGGTCGTGTTCGATGCCGAACTGGTCGAGCACCTTGCCGACGACGTGGTCCACGAGGTCCTCGATCGTCTCTGGCCGGTGGTAGAAGGCGGGCACCGGCGGGACGATCGTCGCCCCGGCGAGGGTGAGCGTCTCCATGTTGCGGATGTGGATGAGGTTGAGCGGCGTCTCGCGTGGCACGAGGACAAGGCGCCGGCGCTCTTTCAGGCAGACGTCGGCCGCACGCGAGACGAGATCGCCCGTGATACCGGCGGCGATGGCGCCGAGGGTCCGCATCGAGCAGGGCATGACGACCATCCCCATCGTGACGAACGAGCCCGACGAGACGGCGGCGGCGAGGTCGTGGACGTCGTAGCAGATGTCGGCCAGCTTGGCGACGGAGTCGGTGGTGCGGTCCATCTCGAGGCGGAGGCTCTCGGCGCTCCCGGCCGACAGGACGAGGTGCGTCTCGATGTCGCGCCGGTCATGGAGCACCTCGAGCAGCCGCACCCCGAGCTGGGGGCCGCTCGAGCCGGTGATGCCGACGACGAGGCGGCGCGGCGGCCCGTCACTCACTTCAGGATCCACGACCACCGTTGTCGGGTGACGGCCTTCTCCTCGGGGGTCGGCCCGATGGCCTCGGGGAACTGGTCGATCCACTCGTACGGCTTGGTGGCGTCGATGACGACGCGGGAGTTGAACCCCTTCTTCCCCGGCTCGATCGCCGGGTCGAGCGGCCCGCTCCAGGCCCGACGGATGATGTCGAAGGAGCGCTCGGGGTCGCACCGGGTCGAGATGGCCCAGATGACCTCGTCCAAGTCGGAGACGTCGATGTCGTCGTCCACGACGACGGTGATCCGGCCGAGGTAGGCGCCGGTCCGGCACTGGGCCGCGATGTGGCCCGCCTGGCGGGCGTGGCCCGGGTAGCGCTGCTTGATCGAGACGGCCGTGAAGAGCTGGCAGCCGCCGACGCCGTGGCACCAGGCGGCCGTGACGTCCGGCACGCCGGCGAGGCGGAGCTCCCGGCGGAGGTTGGCGCTCTTCAGGTACTGGCGGAACTTGTGGGCCTCGTAGGGCGGCTTCTCGGGCGGGACGCCCATGATGATCGGGTCGTTGCGGTGGTAGATGGCCGACAGGCGGAAGACGGGCTCCTCCCGGCTGGCCGAGGCGTAGTAGCCGGTCCACTCGCCGAAAGGCCCCTCCATCCGCTGCTCGTCGTGCATGAGGAAGCCCTCGAGGGCGATCTCGGCACGGGCCGGGATCGGAAGGCCGGTGTGGCGGCCGACGATGCACTCGACCGGCCGGCCGCGCATGCCGCCGACCCACTCGAGCTCGGACTGGCCGTGGGGCATCTCGAGAGCGCTGGCGAGGAACAAGAGGGGGTCGAGCCCGACGAGCACGACGACCGGCAGGGGCTCGCCGCGCTCGAAGGCCTTCTGGCGGTGGAGCCGGCCGTGCTTGCCCGGCGACATGAAGATGGCGGCGTTGGTCGCGTCGTGCACCATGACGCGGTAGGTCCCCATGTTGAGCCAGCCGTCCTCGGGGTCCCGGGTGAGGACGGCGTCGCCCGTCCCGAGGTAGCGGCCGCCGTCCTGGGGGTGCCAGAGGGGGGCGGGGAACTTGAGCAGGTCGATGTCGTCGCCCTCGAGGACGTTCTCGAGGATGGGCCCGCTCTCGACCATCGTCGGGGCCACCGGCTCGGTCTCGTCACGGCGGCGCTCCCACTCGTCCATGAGCTCCCAGGTCCCGATGTCGGAGGGGAGCCCGAGGCTGACCGCCAGCCGGCTGCGCTCGGCCTGGGCGTTCACGAGGATGCGGAAGCCCTTCGGCGCACCGGGGATGGCGTCGAAGAGCACGGCCGGGGCTTGGTCGCTGTGAGTCAGCATCTCGGTGATCCGGCCGATGTTCTCCTGCCAGTCCACGCCCTCGATCACGCGCAGCTCGCCGATCGCGTCGACCAGCTGCAACCAGTCCCGGAGGTCCTCATGGGTCGTGCCACCCCGGGCGAGCTCGGCGAGCTTGGCGACCTGCTCGGGGTCCGACGGCCGGTCGGCATAGGGCGTGAAGGTGTTCGGGAAGCTGGCGGGGTCACCGTTCGTCATCGTCGGACACTGGCTCCTTTCGTGGGTCGCGCTCGGCGGCGAGCGCACGCAGCTGCTCGAGATGGCCGGCCTTGTGGCCGACCACGTAGCGGTCGAGGAACGCGCTGAGCGGCTCCTCGCCGTACTTGACGTTGCGGGTCGCGGCCGCGATGTCGCTGTCGGAGAGCTGACCGAGGGCGGCGGCCAGCACCGAGAGCGCCTCGCTCACCCTCGACCGGATGCGGGACGGGTCGGCGGACCAGGCGGCGGCGACGGCCGCCAGACGGCCCTCGTCGTCGTGGGTGCGCCCGACGGTGGAGCCCGGGTGCGACCGCCAGCGCTCGATCTCGCCGGCGAAGAAGTGGGGGAACTCGGCCAGGTGTGCCGCCACCTCGACCGCCACCCACTCGCCGTCGTCCCGGGGCGGACGGGCGAGGTCGGCACGCCCGAGCTCCTCGAGCAGCAGCCGGTCGAGCTCCTCGTTCGCCGCCACCACCTCCGCCGCAGTCATCCCTGCGGTGGTGAGGGAGGTCTGGCTGCTCATGGTCGCTCGGGGGACGGCTCGGCGACGCAGACGTTCACGAGCTCACCGATCCCCTCGATCGTCGTCCGGACGACCGAGCCGTCCTTCAGGAACCGGGGCGGGTCCATCCCCGCCCCGACGCCGCCCGGTGTCCCGGTGGCGATCACGTCACCGGGTTCGAGCGTCATGAGCTGGCTGATGTAGGCGACGAGCGAAGCCGGGTCGAACAACAGGTCGCTCGTCCGGGCCCTCTGGACGACCTCGCCGTCGACCTCGCAGGTCATCTCGAGGTCGCGGGCGTGGTCGACCTCGTCGGGCGTGACGAGAGCCGGGCCGAACGGGCAGGTGCCCTCGAACGTCTTGCCCTGCAGCCACTGGAGCGTCCGGTTCTGGAAGTCGCGGGCGGTCACGTCGTTGATGACGCTGTAGCCGGCGATGGCTTCGAGCGCCTCGTCCCTCGTGAGGTGGCGGCCGCGGCGGCCGACGACGACGGCGAGCTCCGCCTCCCAGTCGACCCGCTCGGAGACCGCCGGCAGGCAGATGTCATCCCGCGGCCCGACGAGGGCGGCGGCGAACTTGGCGAACAACGTCGGGTGCGCCGGCAGCTCCCGCTTCATCTCGAGGATGTGGGTCCGGTAGTTGAGGCCGACGCAGAAGATGCGGGGCGGTGACGGCACGACCGGCGCCAGCACGGCCCCGCCGAGCGCCACGGTCTCGCCGCCTGGCGCCGAGGCGGGCAGGCCGCCCGCCCTCAGCATGGCGCCGACGTCCTCGAAGCCGAGCGGGACGAGCTCGTCGCCCTCGACGAGCGCCGCGTAGGGAGACGTCCCTGAGCGGACTGAGACGAACCTCATCCTGCGCGTGCTCCTCCCTCGATGGACCGGCTTTGCCGGCAACGGATTCCGCCATGCGGAACGTAACGCTGCCCGGCGTGCGTATGCTGCAACACCTAAGCACAGCGCCCTCGCGGTCGCAAGCGTCCGGCGGGCCCGGACTCGAGCGGACGACGAGCGCTCCTGCCGCCGCGGCGATCAGCTCGACAGGCGCGACGTCACTGGTTGGCGGTCGGAGGTGACCTCCTGGCGGAACAGGTGGAGCGCTTCGAGGGCGGGCCGGTCGGAGAGCTCGAAGAGGTCCGACGGCGACGCGGCCTGGTGCTCGACGTAGGCCCAGGAGGGGGAGCAGAAGAAGTCGCCCGCCCGCCAGGTGAGCTCCGTCCCGCCGATGACGCTGCGGCCTTCGCCCGACCAGACGACGTAGACCGACGAGCCGACCTTCCTCCTGGTCGGCGTGGACGACCCGGGCGCCAGGCGCACCATGTGGCACCCGAGCGTCGGCAGCACCGCCCGTCCGGTGCGCGGGCTCACGAAGTCGAGCTCGGCCACCCCGTCTCCGGCGGCGGCGAGCCGCCGGGACAGCTCGGCGTCCGTCCGCTCCCAGCGGTAGACGAACAGGGGGCTCCACTCCTCCTCGTCCGAGGGCGGGCGTGCCTCGTCGGCAAAGCCGTCACCGGGGGCACCGAACGCGGTGGCCGACAGGTTGCGGCCCTCCGCCTCCTGCAGCGTGGAGCCGAAGCGCTCGAAGAACTGGGCGTCGAGCATGTTGACGAGCGGCATGTCGAGGCCGTCGAACCAGATCATGGGCTCGTCCCCGCCGTTGGTGTGGTCGTGCCACGTCCATGCGGGCGTAAGCACGAGATCGCCCGGGTTCATGTCGCAGGCGTCCCCGTTGACGGTGGTCCAGGTCCCGCTTCCCTCGAGGACGAACCGCAGCGCCGCCTGCGAGTGGCGGTGAGCGGGGGCGGACTCGTGCGGGCCGAGGTACTGGACGGCCCCCCACAGGGTCGAGGTGGCGAAGGGCGCCCCACCGAGCCCGGGGTTCGCCAGCGAGAGCACCCTGCGGTCCCCTCCCTGGTCGATGCCGATCAGGCGGCCGGACTCCTCGGCGAGCCGGCGGACAGCGGCCCCCTCCCACAGATGCACCCGGGTGCTCGGTGCCGGTGCGAACGGCTGCAGCGAGCGACCCTGGGTCCAGAGAGGCTGCAGCTCCGCGTCGGCGACCGCGGCGTAGAAGGCGTCGAGTTCCGTGGTGCTGACGTCGGCCTTGCTCATCTCGGTCCTCCCATGTCCAGTGACGGAATCCTAGACACCGGTATTTCGCCAGGCGCAACGCCGGTCAGGCGCTCCGGCTCGCCTGCCGGAGCTTGACAGCCGAACGACGCCAGTTATTCTGCTCTGCGCACACCAGCCGGCATTCCGTCCACCATCGCGGAACGGGCGATGCGAGGGCGTGGAGGGACGATGTGAGCAGCGACGGAGAGGTGGCGATCGTCGGCGGGGGGATAGGCGGGCTGACCCTCGCGCTCGAGCTCGAGCACCGCGGCATCGGCTGCCGGGTGTACGAGGCGGCACCGGCGATCACCGCCACCGGGGTGGGCATCAACATCCTTCCCCACGCCGCCAAGGAGCTCAGCCGCCTCGGCCTGCTCGACGACCTCGAGGCGGTCGCGGTGGCGACCGACCAGGCGGTCTTCTTCAACCGCTTCGGCCAGCACGTCTACACCGAGCCCCTCGGGCGCTTCGCCGGCTACGACTTCCCCCAGCTGTCCATCCACCGCGGCGACCTGCAATCGGTGCTGCACGACGAGGTGGAGCGGCGCGTCGGACCGGTGCTGACCGGGATGCGGGCGCTCGGTGTCCGGACGGCCCCGGACGACGTGGTGCTCGAGCTCGAGGCCGGCGGCGGCGTCGAGGAGGTCTCCGCTCCCGTCGTCGTCGGCTGCGACGGCGTCCACTCCGTGATCCGCAGGCAGCTGCACCCCGACGAGGGGCCACCCAAGTACTCCGGCTACAACATGTGGCGGGGCGTCACCGTCTGGGAGCCCATCCTGTCCGGAGCGAGCATGGTGCGGGCCGGCTGGCTCGCCGGCGGGAAGCTCGTGATCTACCCGATCCGCGACGCCGTCGACTCCGAGGGCCGGCAGCTCGCCAACTGGGTGGCCGAGATCGCCGGCCCCATGCGGGCCGAGCGGGACTGGAACCGGGCGGGCTCGGTCGAGGACTTCGTCGCAGCCTTCGCCGACTGGCACTTCGACTGGCTCGACGTCCCCGCCTTCCTCCGGGCGACCGAGCTCGTCCTCGAGTACCCGATGGTCGACCAGGACCCGCTCGAGTGGTGGGGCCGGGGCAGGGTGACCCTGCTCGGCGATGCTGCCCACCCGATGGTCCCGCGGGGTTCCAACGGCGCCGGCCAGGCCATCCTCGACGCCCGCTGCCTCGCCGACGCCCTGGCGGCGGACGGCCTCGGCGAAGGAGCGCTGCGCTCCTACGAGGAGCAGCGGATCGAGGCGACGGGCCGCGTGGTGCTGGCGAACCGCACCATGCCGCCCGACGCCATCCTCGGAGAGGTCTACCGGAGGACCGGCGACCGGCCCTTCGAGCGGATCGAGGACGTGATCTCCGGCGCCGAGCTCACCGCCATCACCGAGCGGTACAAGGAGATCGCCGGCTACTCCCGCCACATGCTCGCCGAGGAGGCCGCCGGCTAGCGGACCGGGATCAGCCGGCGGCGCGCGTGCTCGTGTAGGCGGCGGCCACCTGACAGAGCCGGGCGTGGGTCCCGGCCATCCACTCCACCTCGGGCAACAGGGCCTTCGGGACCTTGGCGAGCACGGTGTAGTTGGCGTCGCAGACGTTGGCGATCCTCGAGCGGGCGGCCTGGGAGACGAGCTGGTAGGCGTCCATCACCGAGAGACCGGTCGTCTCGGACACCCAGTGGACCATCTCGACATGGGCGATGCGGAAGGCGTCCTCGAGGGGCCGGTAGGAGCCGGCCACCATGACGGCCTCGTCGCTCTCGATGCGGGGCCACTCGCAGAAG
>JAKACF010000145.1 GCA_021821585.1 Actinomycetes bacterium | reverse complement strand
GCTCGCTCCCCGAGGCGAACCCGCCCGCCGGTGTCGGGACGCGGGGCGTGAAGTACGAGGCTTCGGAGCTGGCCCTCGGGGACCGTGGCTACGTCGACGACCTGCGCGTCGAGCAGACGGCGCACGCGGCGCTGCGCCTCTCGGACCACGCCCGCGCCGAGGTCCTGTCGATCGACACCTCGAGGGCGGAGGCGGCAGAGGGGGTGCTCGGGGTCTTCACGGCGGCCGACGTCCCCGGCGAGCTGCGGGTCGGCATCATCCACACGGACTGGCCGGTCTTCATCCCCGTCGGCGGCGTCACGTCCTACCTCGGCGACGTGCTCGCCGTCGTCGTCGCCGAGAGCCGCGAGCTCGCCCGCCGGGCGGCCGCCCTCGTCGAGGTGGACTACCGGCCGCTCCGGCCCATCACCGACCCGCTGGCGGCCATCGACGACGGCGACGACGCCGTCTGGGGGCTCGAGGGCAACGTCCTCTCGCGCTCTGCCTACCGGCGCGGGGATGTCGACGAGGCCCTCTCGCGCTCGGCTCACCGGGTGCACGAGGTCTTCCAGACCCAGCGGGTCGAGCACGCCTTCCTCGAGCCCGAGGCGACCCTGGCGGTCCCGCTGCCGGACGGGCGGCTCAAGGTCTACTCGGGAGGCCAGGGGGTCTGGGACGACCGGGACCAGATCGCGAGCGTGCTCGGCGTCGCCCCCGAGCGCGTCGTCGTCGAGCTCGTCTCGAACGGGGGCGCCTTCGGCGGCAAGGAGGACATGTCCAACCAGGCCCAGACCGCCCTCGCCGCCCACCTCCTCGGCCGGCCCGTGAAGTGCGTCCTCAGCAGGGAGGAGTCCCTGCTCATGCACCCCAAGCGCCACCCGATCCGACTCGAGTACTGGGCCGGGTGCGACGAGGAGGGACGCCTCACGGGCCTTCGCGCCCGGATGGTGGGCGACTCGGGCCCGTACGCGTCGGTCGGCATGAAGGTGCTCGAGCGGGCCGCCGGCCACGCCTCGGGGCCCTACCGCACCGAGGCGATCGACGTCGAGTCGATCGCCGTGCGCACGAACAACCCGGTCTGCGGGGCCTTCCGCGGCTTCGGGGCCAACCAGGCCCAGTTCGCCATGGAGGGCGTCATGGACCGCCTGGCCGAGCTCACCGGCCTGTCAGGGCTCGAGATCCGCCGGCGCAACGTCGTCGCGCCGGGTGACGTCTGGGGACCCGGCCAGGTCATGGACGACGGGGCGGGCGGCGCCGAGCGCTGCCTCGAGGCGCTGGCCGAGCGCTACGAGTCCGCCCGCGCCGCCGACAAGGCAGTCGGCATCGGGCTCGGGCTCAAGAACTCCGGGCTCGGCAACGGTTTCAAGGAGGTGGCGAGGGCGGTCGTCCGCTTCGACCGCTCGGGCGCCGTCGAGGTCCGCCACTGCTGGACCGAGATGGGCCAGGGGGTCCACACCGTCGCCCTCCAGGTCGCCGTGGAGGAGCTCGGGGTGGACCCCGCCTCGGTGCGGGTCGTCGTCGACACCACCCGCGAGCTCGGCGCCGGCCAGACGACCGGCTCCCGGGGGACCCTCATGGGCGCCGGGGCGGTGCGCGACGCCTGCCTCAAGGCCCGCGAGGACGGCTGCCGGCCCGACGTCGACTACCTCGGCGAGTACCGGGTCGACTGGACGAACGCCCTCGAGGAGGGCCTCGAGCACCCCGTGATCCACTCGACGTTCGGCTTCGCCGCCCAGCTCGTCGTCGCCGACCGGGAGACGGGGCAGATCGAGAAGGTGGTGGCTGCCCACGACGTCGGGCGGGCGGTCAACCCCCTCCTGTGCGAGGGCCAGATCGAGGGCGCGGTGCACATGGGCCTCGGGTACGCCCTGAGCGAGGAGTTCCCGGCCGATCCCGAGGGCAGGCCCACGAACATGACGCTGCGCAGCCTCGGCATCATCCGGGCGAAGGACGTCCCGCCGATCGAGACCGTCCTCGTCGAGCACCCCCAGCCGAACTCGCCCTACGGCATCAAGGGCGTCGGCGAGATCGGGCTCGTCCCGACGGCCGGTGCCGTCGCCGCCTGCCTGCACGACCTCGACGGCCGCTGGCGCAACGTGCTGCCGATGCGGCAGGGGGCGGCCGCCGGCGATGGCGACTGAGCCGGGTCCGGGCGAGACCCCGGGGCTGGTCTGCGGCCACCACCACCTCTACTCGGCGCTCGCCCGGGGCATGCCCGCGCCGCCGCGGGTGCCGAGGAACTTCCCCGAGATCCTCGAGCTCGTCTGGTGGCGGCTCGACCGCGCTCTCGACCTCGAGATGATCCGGTGGTCGGCGATGCTCGGCGCCCTCGAGGCGCTCGAGCGGGGGACGACGGCGATCGTCGACCACCACTCCTCGCCGAGCGCCATCGAGGGCTCGCTCGACGTCGTCGCCGAGGCCTGTGCCGAGGTGGGCGTGCGCGTCTCGTGCTGCTACGAGGTGACCGACCGCAACGGGGCCGACGGCGCCAAGGCTGGGCTGGCCGAGAACGAGCGCTACCTGCGTGCCGGCGGGCGGGGGTTCGTCGGCGCCCATGCCGCCTTCACGCTGTCGGCGGAGACCCTCGAGGCCGTCGCCGGGCTCGCCGCCGACCTCGGGGCCGGCGTCCACATCCACGTCGCCGAGGACCGCTCGGACGCGGCGGCGGGAGCCCGGCTCGAGCCGCACGCCCGGCCGGACTGGCTGCTCGCCCACTGCGTCCACCTCGACCGCCCCCTCGAGGGCACGATCGCCCACAACGCCCGGTCGAACATGAACAACGCCGTCGGGTATGCCCGTCCGGCCCGCTTCGACAACCCCGTCGTCCTCGGGACCGACGGCATCGGAGGCGACATGCTGGAGGAGTTCCGGATCGCCTACGCCCGCCTTCGCGAGTCCGACGTCACCGCCACCCCCGAGACGCCCTGGGGCTGGCTCTTTGCGGGGCATGCCCTCGTCCCCGAGGCGGCCGAGGACCGCGTGACGTGGTCGTACTCGCCGGCCGACCCCTGGCACCTCGCCTTCACGCCGGGAGTCTCGCCGCGCCGGGTCGAGGTCGCCGGCTCGGTCGTGCTCGAGGAGGGCGTGCCGACGCGTGTCGACCCATCCGAGGTGAGGCGAAAGGCACGGGAGCAGGCCGAGCGCCTCTGGCGGCGGCTCTGACCACGGGCCCGGCGGAACCGTCCAAGTACACTCGCCTGGCGTGGCCGTCCAGCTGGAGTTCACCGTGGAGCCCTTCGATCCGGGCGCTCCCGGGCCGCACGTGAAGGCCGCCGAGGAGGCCGCCCGGGCGGCCGGCGGCGAGGTCGCCGTGGGCCCGTTCGGGACCGTCGTCACGGGGGGGCTGGACGAGGTGAGCGAGGCGGTCGGCAGCGTCGTGCGGGCCGCCATGGCGGCCGGCGCCGTTCGGGTCACCCTCCAGGTGAGCGCCGGCGACGGCACCGGTGGCTGAACGACCTGCCACCGGCGGAGGGGGTCGCCGGCGGGCGGCCGGGCCGGCAGGCGAGCGGGCGACCCCGCGCCGCCGATCGGCAGCCGGCCCCTCGGCGGCCGGCGAGCACCCCTTCCTCGCCGCGGTGCGGCCTGTCGTCGAGGCCCTCGGGGCGAGCGTCCTGCCTCCGGGAAGCGGACCGGGCGAGCCCCTCGACATCCCCCTCGTCTGGGAGGGCGAGGTCGTCGGCACCGTCCGACCGAACGGCCTGAACGGCGCTCTCGACCGGCTGCTCGACCGGGTGGCCGAGGAGCTCGGCGCCCCGCTGGCGGAGCTGTCGCGCGAGAACAAGCAGAGGGCCGTCCAGCTCCTCGAGGAACGGGGTGCCTTCACGCTCCGAAAGTCGGTGGAGGAGGCGGCACAGGCCCTCCAGGTGAGCCGGTTCACCGTCTACAACTACCTGAGCCGCATCGGCGCCGAGAGGACCGCGGACGGACGGCCGGCCGCCGGGCGCTCCTAGGTGCTCGTCCGGGGCGGGAGCCTCCTCGATCTCGACGGGGAGCGCCCGGGCGACCTTCGCATCGGCGCCGACGGTCGCATCGCGGCGACGGGCAGCCTCGAGGCACTCGCCGGCGAGCAGGTGGTCGACGCCACCGGGCTCCTCGTCGTCCCGGGCGGCGTCGACGCCCACACCCACCTGCACCTCCCGGTCGGCAAGGTCCGCGTCTCCGACGACTTCGAGACCGGGACGGCGGCCGCGGCCGTCGGCGGGACGACGACCATCATCGACTACGTGACCGCCTATCGAGGCGAGGACCCGCTCGAGTCCATGGCGACCTGGAAGCGGTGGGCCGAGCCGTCCTCGGTCGACTGGGGCCTCCACATGACCTTCACCGAGGCGGTCGGCGAGGCGGCCGTGGCCCGCTGCGTCGAAGCCGGCATCACCTCCTTCAAGCTGTACATGGCCTACCCCGAGCTGCTGCAGGTCGACGACGGCGTCATCCTCGAGGTGATGCAGGCAGCGGCCCGCCACGGCGGGCTCGTCACCCTGCACTGCGAGAACGGCGGCGCCATCGAGGCGCTCCGGCGCCGGGCCGTCGAGGAGGGCCGGACCGGCGTCCTCGAGCACGCCACCACCCGGCCGGCGGTCCTCGAGGGCGAGGCCACCGGGCGTGCCGCCGCACTGGCGGAGGTGGCGGGCTGCCCGGTCTACGTCGTCCACCTCTCTTCGGCTCCGGCACTCGAACAGGTGCGCCGGGCCCGGGAGCGCGGGGTCCAGATCTTGGCGGAGACCTGCCCGCAGTACCTCTACCTCGACACGGCCGCCCTCGCCTCAGACGAGGGCGCCGACTTCGTCTGCACACCGCCGCTGCGGGACCCCTGGCACGTCGAGGAGCTGTGGGAGGGCTTGGGGCGGGGCGAGATCCAGACCGTCGCCACCGACCACTGCCCGTTCTGGCGAAAGGACCGGCGTGCGGGCATTCGCGGGCGCGAGGAGGGCTACGCCGACTTCACCGAGATCCCCGGGGGGCTCCCGGGGATCGAGACGAGGATGAGCCTCGTCTGGCAGGGGGTCGCCGCAGGGCGGCTCAGCCGGTCGGACTGGGTGAGGCTGTGCGCGGAGTCGCCGGCAAAGCTGTTCGGGCTCTGGCCGGAGAAGGGCTCGCTCCGCCCCGGGGCCGACGGCGACGTCGTCGTCTGGGACCCTGCCGCCCGCCAGCGACTCGACGCCTCGGCGCTGCACATGGCGACGGACCACTCGCCCTACGAGGGCACGACGGCGACGGGATGGCCTGCGTTCGTGTTCTCCCGGGGACGGCTCGTCGCAGAGCGCGGCCGCTTCGTCGGCGAGCCGGGCACGGGGCGCTACCTCCCCCGGCGCGCCCCCCTGCTGCCGGCGTCGGGCTGACTCCTCTCTGCCCTCGCGTGGTTGCGCCGGCGCCGGGCCGGGTAGCGCGCGGGCAGAGGCCGCGGGACCACCGCGGCGGAAAGGCGTGCCAATGGCGAACGAACTCTCTGGTCGTACCATCGCGTTCCTCACGGCGAACGAGGGCGTCGAGCAGGTGGAGCTGACACGGCCCTGGCGGGCGGTCGAGCAGGCCGGCGGCAGGCCGGTGCTGGCGGCCCCGGACAAGGGCAAGGTGCAGGCCTTCAACCACCTCGACAAGGGCGAGGTCTTCCAGGCCGACCTCTCGACCGGTGAGCTGAAGGTGGAGGACTACGACGGGATCGTGCTGCCGGGCGGGGTGGCCAACCCCGACCAGCTGCGGACCGACGAGAAGGCCGTCGCCTTCGTGAGGAGCTTCTTCGAGGCCGGCAAGCCGGCGGCGGTCATCTGCCACGGCCCCTGGACCCTCGTCGAGGCCGACCTCGTCCGGGGTCGCACCCTCACGTCCTGGCCGAGCCTCAGGACCGACATCTCCAACGCCGGCGGGAACTGGGTGGACGAGGAGGTCTTCGTCTGCCCGAGCGGGCCGAACGTGCTCGTGACGAGCCGGAAGCCGGATGACCTCGACGCCTTCTGCTCGAAGCTCGTCGAGGTGTTCGCCTCGGGCGGTGCCAAGACAGCCGCCGCCTGAGGCCGCACGACCACGAGACGAGGCATCGGAGGAGAGCGTGAGAGCAGTCGTGTTCAACGGAGTCGGGGACATCGGCGTCGAGCAGGTCGACGACCCGAGGATCGAGTCGCCGAGCGACGCCATCGTCCGTGTGACGACGAGCGCCATCTGCGGGACGGACCTGCACTTCGTGCGGGGGACGTTCTCGGGCATGGTGCCCGGGACCGTTCTCGGCCACGAGGCGATCGGGATCGTCGAGGAGGCCGGATCCGACGTGAGGAACCTGGCGCCCGGCGACCGGGTCGTCATCCCGTCCACCATCGCCTGCGGCGCCTGCTCCTACTGCCGGGCGGGCTACTACTCCCAGTGCGACGTGGCGAATCCCAACGGACCGGAGGCCGGCACCTGCTTCTTCGGCGGCCCGAAGACGACCGGTCCGATCGACGGCCTGCAGGCGGAGTACGCCAGGATCCCCTTCGCCCACACCGGGCCGGTGAAGCTCCCCGAGCAGATGAGCGACGACGACGCCATCCTTCTCTCAGACATCTTCCCCACGTCCTGGTTCGCCGCCCGGCTGGCCGAGGTGCGCCCGGGAGACACCGTCGCCGTCTTCGGTGCCGGCATCGTCGGACAGCTGGCGATGGCGAGCGCGGTCATCCAGGGAGCAGGGCGGGTCTTCGCCGTCGACGCCGTCCCCTCCCGCCTCGAGCTCGCCCGCATGCAGGGGGCCGAGCCGGTGAACTTCGAGCGGGAGCACCCCGTCGAGACGCTGAAGCGGCTGACGAACGGGATCGGCGTCGACCGGGTGATCGACGCCGTCGGCGTCGATGCCAACCGGCCGCACGAGGGCCCGGCCGCCGGCGACGGAGCCCGCTTCGACCGCCAGCGCTCCGAGGTCGCCCCGACGGCGCGGCCGGACGGCGGGAACTGGGAGCCGGGGGACGGCCCCGGGCAGGTGCTCGAGTGGGCCGTCTCCTCGGTGGCCAAGGGCGGCACGATCGGCGTCGTCGGCGTGTACCCGCCGGAGATGACCGCCTTCCCGATCGGGATGGCCATGAACAAGAACGTCACGCTCAAGATGGGCAACTGCAACCACCGCCGCTACCTGCCGGAGCTCATCGACCTCGTCGCCTCGGGGCGGCTGTCCCTGTCGCCGAACGTCACCCAGCAGGAGACCTTCGACACGATCCTCGACGCCTACCGCGCCTTCGACCGTCGCGAGCCGGGCTGGGTGAAGGTGGCCGTCCTCGTCGGCGGGGGGAGCGGGATGCAGGTGAGCGGCCGGGCCGCGATGGACGCCGCCACCGGTTCCTAGCGGTCCCCCCGGGCGCGCCTCAGGGTCCCGCCCGGACGCTGCGGGCGGGGGAACCCGGCGGGCGACCACAGCGCTGCGGCTGACGGCAGCAGTGCAGGCCCACGGGCGTTCGCCGTGTCGCCCCTCCGAGGTCCGCCCCGGCTCGGGATGAGAAAGGGCCGTTCGTCCCTTGGTGAGGCGAGGCTCCCCTCCTAGGGTGAACGACGAGAGCGGACAGCCCCGGTGTCGGCGTGCGCCGGCGGCGAGTACGGCCAGGGTGGCGGTCGCGTCCGCTCCGTCTGGCGGCCAGGGGGCCGACCAGGTCCTTGGAGGTGAGACATGAAGGTCCTCGTCACAGCGGCTTCCCGGTACG
>JAKACF010000144.1 GCA_021821585.1 Actinomycetes bacterium | reverse complement strand
AACCACAGGAGCCACTTCATCGTTGCCTCCTTGACCTCTCGTCTGCTCACTCCACGGTGCCGCCGCGCCACCCCGGTGCCCAGGGCCCTTGTGCCCATCTCGCTCCGCCGCTCCTCGTGACGCTCGCTGTGCGGCCGCCGGGGACCCGCAGCGCCGGGGCGGTGCGGGGACGGGGCGAGTACCGTGCGGCCATGTACGCCGCCGAGCACGCCCGGAGCACGCCCGACCGCCCGGCGGTCATCATGGCCGCACGCGGCGAGGTGCTCACCTACGGCGACTTCGAGGCGGGGTCGAACCAGGTCGCCCACATGCTCCGCCGCGCCGGGTTGCGACGCGGCGACCACGTCGCCATCTTCATGGAGAACGAGCCGGCCATGCTCCTCGCCGAGGCGGGCGCCGAGCGCAGCGGGCTCTACTACACCTGCGTCAACTCGCACCTCTCGCCCGACGAGGTCGCCTACGTGGTCGACGACTGCCAGGCCCGCGTGGTCTTCGCGGGCGGCTCGCTCGCCGGGGTCGCCGCCGACCTGCCGGCCCGGTGCCCCGGGGTGGAGCGCTTCGTGATCTCGGGCCCGAGGGCGCTCGCCGGCTACGAGACCTGGGCCGCCGCCCTCGCGGGCGTGCCGTGCGACCCGATCGAGGACGAGTCCCTCGGGGCGGCCATGCTCTACTCCTCGGGGACGACGGGGCGGCCGAAGGGGATCTGGCGCCCCTTGCCCGAGGCCGGCCCGGGTGACCGGCTCCTCGCCCACGAGGGGCTGAAGGCGATCTGGCGGCTCCGGGAGGAGATGGTCTACCTCTCCCCGGCCCCCCTCTACCACTCCGCCCCCCAGGCAAACGTGGCCCTCGCCCTCCGCCTCGGGGCGACGGTCGTCGTCATGGAGCGCTTCGAGCCCCGGGCGTTCCTCGAGCTCGTGGCGGCACACAGGGTGACCCACACCCAGATGGTGCCGACGATGTTCACCCGCCTGCTCCGCCTGCCCGAGGAGGTCCGGCGCTCCGCCGACGTCTCGTCTCTCGAGGTCGTCATCCACGCCGCGGCGCCCTGCCCGGTGCCGGTCAAGCAGCAGATGATCGAGTGGTTCGGGCCGATCCTGCTCGAGTACTACGCCGCCACGGAGGCGAACGGCTTCACGCTGTGCGACTCGGCGGAGTGGCTGGCGCACCCCGGCAGCGTCGGCCGGGCCGTCGTCGGGGAGGTGCTCGTCCTCGACGACGAGGGTCGGCCCTGCCCGACGGGGGCGCCGGGCACGGTCTGGTTCAAGGGGGCCACGAACTTCGAGTACTTCCGCGACCCGGCCAAGACGGCGGAGTCGCGCAACGTGGCGGGCGACACGAGCACGGTCGGCGACGTCGGCTACCTCGACGAGGAGGGCTACCTCTACCTCACCGACCGGACGTCCCACATGATCATCTCGGGCGGGGTGAACATCTACCCCCAGGAGACCGAGAACCTCCTCGCCACGCACCCGAAGGTCCTCGACGTCGCCGTCATCGGCGTGCCCGACGACGACCTCGGCGAGGCGGTGAAGGCGGTCGTCCAGCTCGTCGACGGCGAGGAGGGCGACGAGGCGCTCGAGTCCGAGCTCGTCGAGTACTGCCGGGCGCGCCTCGCCCACTTCAAGTGCCCCCGCTCGGTCGACTTCGTCGACGAGCTCCCGCGCTCTCCGGCGGGGAAGCTGTACAAGCGGCTGCTGCGCGAGCGCTACTTCGAGGGGCACGCCACCCGCGTGCTGTGAGGCCGTGACGAAAGTCGGGCGGCGCGGTTAGCGTCGCGCGGTGCCCGCCACCCGTCCCTACCTCCGCTTTCCCTCTCTCAGGGGAGAGAGCCTCTGCTTCGTCGCCGACGACGACCTCTTCCTCTCCCGGCTCGGCGAGCCCGCCGCCCGCCGCCTCACGGCCGACCGCTCCCCCGCCCGCCACCCGAAGCTCTCGCCCGACGGCTCCCTCGTCGCCTACACGAGCCGGCGCGACGGGGTGGCGGAGGCCTTCGTCGTGGCGACCGACGGGAGCGACCAGCGCCGCCTCACCTACTTGGGCGATGCCGGCACCACCACGATCGGCTGGACCGGCGACGGGCGGGTGCTCGTCGTCTCGGCCGCCGGCCAGCCGTTCCGCAGCCGGACCTGGGCCTACGCCGTCTCGCTCTCGGGCGAGGCGGAGCGGCTCGGCTACGGGCCGGTGACGGCGGTCGGCCACGGCCCCGGCGGAGCGGTCCTCCTCGGCGTGAACCAGAGCCTGCACCGGGGCGCTGCCTGGAAGCGCTACCGCGGCGGCACGGCCGCCGCCCTCTGGCTCGACCGGGAGGGCACGGGGCACTTCGAGCGCTTCCTCACCGGGCTCGGCGGCCAGCTCGAGGACCCCTGTTTCGTCGGCGACCGGATCGCCTTCCTCTCCGACCACGAGGGCGTCGCCAACCTGTACTCGGTCGAGCTCGACGGCTCGGGCCTCCGCCGCCACAGCGACCACGAGGAGTTCTACGCGAGGGCCGCCTCGAGTGACGGCGCCCGGGTGGTCTACCAGTGCGCCGGCGACCTCTTCCTCGTCGGCGAGCTCACCGCCGACTCGTCCCCCGAGCGCCTCGACGTCTCGCTCGAGGCGCCCCGGCGCGGCCGCCAGCGGCAGGTCCTGCCCGCCGCCGAGCACCTCGGCTCCTTCTCGCCCGACCACGAGGGGCGGGCAAGCGCGGTCGAGGTCCGGGGCGCCCTCCACTGGCTGACGCACCGCAAGGGCCCGGCCCGGCGACTCGCCGGCGGCCACGGAGTCCGCATCCGGCTCCCCCGCGTCGCCGGGGAGGGCGAGTCGGCCCGTGTCGTCGCCGTCACCGACGCCGAGGGCGACGACGCCCTCGAGGTGGTGGCGGCCGCCGGCCCCGCAGAGGGCGACGGGCGGCGCATCGGCGCCGGACAGCTCGGCCGGGTGCTCGAGCTCGCCTGCTCGCCCGACGGGCGCCGGGCGGCCGTCGCCACCCACGACGGCCAGGTGGTGCTCGTCGACCTCGACGAGGGCAGCCTCACGACCCTCGACCGGTCCGAGGACGGGGACGCGAGCGGGCTCGCCTTCTCTCCGGACTCGCGCCTGCTCGCCTGGTCGCACGCCGGGCCGAACCCGCTCCGCCAGATCAGGCTGGCCGTCCTCGGCGGCGAGGTCGTCCAGGCGACCCCGCTCCGCTTCGTCGACACGAGTCCCGCCTTCAGCGCCGACGGGCGGTTCCTCGCGTTCCTCTCGCTGCGCACCTTCGACCCGGTCTACGACGCCCACATCTTCGACATGTCGTTCATGTCGGCCGCCCGCCCCTACCTCGTCCCCCTCGACGACGCCACGCCCTCGCCCTTCGACGCCGAGGCGGCCGGGCGCCCCCGCCGGGCCCCCGAGGGATCGTCTCCCGGCGAGGAGCCCGCCACCAACCTCGTCGTCGACGGCCTCGCCGAGCGGGTCGTGCCCTTCCCCGTGGCGGCCGGCCGCTGCTCGCGGCTCTCGGCCGTCCAAGGGGGGTTCACGTGGCTCGCCGAGCCGCTCCTCGGCGAGCTCGGAGAGGAGCGCTCCGGACTCGGGGCCGAGGCGGCGCGCCCGCGCCTCGTCCGCTTCGACCTCGACAAGGGCCGTGAGGCCGTCCTCGTCGACGCCCTCGACAGCTACGCCGTCTCGGGCGACGCCAGGACCCTCGTGATCCGGGACCGGGCGTCGCTGCGGGCCGTCCCGGCCGACCACAAGGTGCAGCCGGTGCCCGGCGAGGAGCCCGACCCGGCCGAGCTCGTCGAGATCGACCTCTCGCGCCTGCGGGTCGAGATCGACCCGCCCGAGGAGTGGACCCAGATGTACGACGAGGCGGCGCGGCTGATGCGGGACCACTTTTTCGTGCCCGACATGGCCGGTGTCGACTGGGACCAGGTGGTCGCCCGCTACCGCCCGCTCCTCGAGCGGATCGCCACCCGTGACGACCTCTCGGAGCTGCTCTGGGAGGTCCAGGGCGAGCTCGGTGCCTCGCACGCCTACGAGATGCCCCCCGAGCGCCCGGTGGAGTCCGAGCGACGGCTCGGACTGCTCGGGGCCGATCTCGAGCGGGACGGTGACGGGCGGGTCCGGGTCGCCCGCATCCTGCCGAGCGAGTCGTCGGTCCTCGCCGCCCGCTCGCCCCTGCTCGCCCCCGGCGTCGGCGTCCACCCCGGTGACGTCATCGTGGCGGTCGACGGCGAGCCGGTGGAGGGCGGCTTCGGACCGCACGCCCGGCTCGTCGGGGCGGCCGGCAAGCCGGTCGAGCTGACGGTCGAGCACGCCACCACCGGCGAGCGCAGGGAGGTCGTCGTCGAGCCGCTCTCCGACGAGCGTCCCCTCCGCTACCAGGACTGGGTCGCCGGGCGCCGCCGGGCGGTGCACGCCGCCAGCGACGGGCGGGTCGGCTACGTGCACATCCCCGACATGATGGCGAACGGCTGGGCCGAGCTGCACCGGGACCTGCGCGTCGAGGTGGCCCGCGACGGGCTCGTCGTCGACGTCCGCGACAACGGGGGCGGCCACCTCTCCCAGCTCGTCCTCGAGAAGTTGGCCCGCACGGTCACCGGCTGGGCGCTCCCCCGCCACCTCGCACCCCACACCTACCCCGAGGACAGCCCCCGCGGCCCGATGGTGCTCGTCGCCAACGAGCAGGCGGGCTCGGACGGGGACATCGTCACGATCGGCTTCAAGCAGCGCCGGCTCGGGCCCGTCGTCGGGACGCGGACCTGGGGCGGGGTCATCGGGATCGACGGCCGCTACCAGCTCGTGGACGGGACGACGGTCACCCAGCCCCGCTACCCCTACTGGTTCTACGGGCCGGGGTGGGGGGTCGAGAACCACGGCGTCGACCCCGACGTCGAGGTCCCGCTCCCGCCTGAGGACTGGGGAGCAGGGCGCGACCCGCAGCTCGCCCGGGCGGTGGAGCTCGTGCTCGAGGCGCTCGAGACCCGACCCCCGGCCCGCCCGCCGGAGCTCTCGACGAGGCCGTCCCGCACTCCTCCGCCGCTCCGGCCGCGGCCCTGAGGGGGCCGGCGCGGCGGTGGGCGCGGCCCCGGCTCGCTAGGCGGGGCTCTGTGAGCCCATGAGCTGGTGCTCGAGGAACTGAAGGGCGCGGGGGTAGGCCTCGAGGCGGTTCTTCAGCTTCGCCAGGCCGTGTCCCTCGTCGGGGTAGACGAGGAGCTCGCAGGCGACGCCCCGTCGCTCGAGGGAGGCGACGAGCTGGCGGGCCTCGCTGACCGGGACGCGGGGGTCGTTCTCGCCGTGGATGACGAACAGCGGCGCCACGATGTCGTCCACCCGCCGAAGCGGCGAGGCCTCCTCGAGGAAGTCCCGGTCCGCCGCCAGCGAGCCGTACTCCCGCTCGCGAAAGGCCCGGCGGTAGTCGGAGGTGTTCTCGAGGAACGTGACGAGGTTCGAGATGCCGACGACGTCGACGCCGGCCGCCCACAGCTCGGGCTGGAAGGCGACGCCGGCGAGCACCATGTAGCCGCCGTAGGAGCCGCCGTACAGGGCCGCCCTGCCGGGGTCGAGGCCGGCCGAGCCGAGCCAGCCGTGGATGGCCGCCAGGTCGCGGACCGAGTCGAGGCGCCGGCGGGTGTCGTCGAGGCCGGCGTAGCGCTTGCCGTAGCCGGTGGACCCCCTCACGTTCGGGACGACCACGGCGAAGCCCCGCTCGACGAAGCCCTGGACGAGCGGGTTGAACGAGAGGACGGACTGGCTCTCCGGGCCACCGTGGATGACGAGGACGACCGGCGGCGGCCCGTCCCCGCCGACCGGCCGGTAGCAGAAGAGCGGGATCGCCTCGCCGTCGAAGCTCGTCACCGACTCGATGCTCGGCTCGACGAGCCCGTCGGCCTCGGCGTCCGGCCCCGGGCTCCTCGTCATCCGGCGGGTGGCGCCCGTGGCGCGGTCGTAGCGCCAGACGTCGCCGGGCACGAGGGGCGAGGAGAAGGTGTAGGTGACGTGCGAGCCGTGAGCGGCGACGAGCGGCGGCGGCGTGACGAGCGAGAACGAGATGACGCCCCGGCCCGGGAGCGGGACCTCCCCGAGGCGGGCGAGGGCCACCTCCGCGCCGTCGCCCGCCACGGAGTAGAGGTCCGCCCGGCAGGCGCCCCCGTCGTTGGCGACGACGAGCAGCGTGGAGCCGTCCCTGCTCCCGACGCACTCGAGGTCGTGGTCCCCCTCGAGCAGGACCTGCTGCTCGCCCGTCTCGAGGTCGCACACGACGAGGGCGGCGAGGTCCCGCCCGACGTCCGAGCTCGCCACGAACCGGTGCTCGCCGACGAAGGCCGGCCCGCCAACCCGGGCGGCCTCCTCGGGGTGGCTGAGCGGCCGGAGCAGCGCGCCGCCCGCCAGGTCGAGCAGGCAGAGGTCGGCGTCGAGCGGACGCGTGCCCGGCAGGAGGAAGGAGAGGTAGCGCCCCGAGGGCGAGTAGCCGGTCGCCTCCTGGGGCCAGCCGCCGCCGTCGTAGACGAGGGTCGTCTCGCCGGTCGCCAGCTCGAGGAGGTAGACGTCGAAGTCCACCCCGTTCCGGCGGTTCGAGCAGAAGGCGATCTGGCGGCCGCCGGGATGGACGCCGAGGAGGTGGTGGACGTAGGCGGGCTCGGAGGTGAGAGGTGCCATGGCGCCCGGGTCGTCCACCAGGCCGCGGTCGAGCTCGAGCAGGTAGAGCTGGTGCCGCTCGTTGCCGCCCTCGTCCATCTGCACGACCACCTGGCGCGCGCCGGGCACGTAGCGGCCGGTGACGGGCTCGGAGAGGTCGGTGAGGGGCGAGAGCTCCCCGCCCGCCAGCTCGTAGAGCTGGAAGGTGCCGGTGAGGTCGGAGGCGACGAGCAGGCGGTCTCCGTCCTCGTCGAGGGCTCGTGCAGCCCGGCTCTCGAGGAGCTGTCGTAGGTCCATGGGCTCACCGTAGTGAGCCGGAGGCCGCCGGGACTCCCACCGGGTACCCTCCGGCCATGCCATCGACGGGAGAGGACCGGGGCGGCCCGGCCGGTCTCGCCGTCCGCCGGCTCGAGCCGGCCGAGTGGGAGACGCTGCGCGACCTCCGCCTGCAGGCGCTCGCCGACACCCCGGCTGCCTTCGCCTCCACGCTCGAGCGCGAGCTCGGCTTCGACGAGGCGACGTGGCGCTCCCGCTTCGAGACGAGCGTCCAGCTCGTCGCGCTCGACGACGGCGTTCCGGTCGGGATGGTGAGCGTCTTCCGGGCGCCAGAGGGCGAGCCGCACCTCGTCGCGATGTGGGTGGCGCCGGCCGCCCGCCGGCGGGGAGCCGGGGCGCTCCTCGTGCGGGCCGCCGCGAGCGAGGCGGCCGCCCTCGGGGCAGGCGGCCTGCGGCTGTACGTCGCCGACCACAACCTCGGCGCCGAGGCGCTCTACCGCCGGGAAGGCTTCGAGCCGACCGGGGCCAGCCAGGCTCTGCCCGGGCGGCCGGAGCTCGGCGAGCACGAGATGCGCCTCGCACTGCCGGTGCCCGGCACCGGGGCGGAGCGGGTCTAGGCGACCTCGCTCGGTCGGCCGAAGAGGTAGCCCTGGGCGGCGCCGATGCCGAGGCTGGTCAGCATCTCGGCCTCCTCCTCGGTCTCGACCCCCTCTGCGAGGCTCATGGCGCCCGACCGCTCGGCGAGCGACTTCAAGGCGTAGGCGATCGCCTGCTTGGTGACGTCGTAGTCGATCCCGCGGACGACGTCGGTGTCGA